>DATADG010000302.1:0-2178 GCA_036258655.1 Gemmatimonadales bacterium
CCCATTGGGATCTGGTTCGATCGAATACATGCGGAGAACGCCACTGCCGTTGGGCAACGGGATTTCCTGCGGTCCCAGGGTGGAGACTGTCACTTCTCCGGCATTGCCGCAGTTGGATTCCGCGAGGGGTTCATCCTGGAAGGCTACGGGAACAACACCTTTTCGGACTGCAGGCAGGTGATCAGCGTGGTCGGCCCCAGGAACGTGGTCGGGAGCCTCCGTATGTCCAACGTGCATTGCGGACCGCTCTCGTGGACCAGCCTGGCTGGCCGGTCCTACTTCACCAACTGCGAGATCGGCGACGTCAATATCAGCTGGCCTGCCGGGGGCCCCAGCGTCTTTACCGCATGCTCACTCGGCAAGGTGTCCATCGACCATGCGGGCGCGGCCCATGCAGGCATCCGTTTTCTCAATTGTGAGATGAGAGGGTACGCCACGGACAGCCACGCCACCGATCAGTGGCTCATCGACTGCATCGTCAACGGCGACGTGACGGGTCTGGCCAAGCACTCCCGCCTGGAGAACAACATCATCAGTGGCTCGGTCGCTGCCGACAAGAGCGAGTCATCCTACATCCCCCCCATAAGGACGGTATACGACACGCGTCCTCCTACCGCGGGCACCTGGCAGGCGGGTGACAAGGTCTGGCACTCGGCTCCGTCGCCGGACGGAAATATCGGGTGGGTGTGCGTTGCTGGCGGCTCGCCGGGCAGCTGGAAGGAGTTCGGACGCATTGCTCCCTGATCCTCCGGCTCTCAGCCTCGAATAATCGTCCCACTCTCGATCAGAGCTTCTGGCCGGCCGCGATCAACGCACGCTCCATTTCCAGCTCAGTGGTCAGGCTCTGCTGGTCTCGATAAATAGTAGCAACCGCAACCGCTCGGCCGCCGCGGTAGTAGGTCACCGCGCAATCCCGAGCTGCCGGATCTCCATCAACCACGCTCCGATCCCATCTGTCCGCGTGACCCACGTAGGCAATCGGCACGTCGTAATGCTGGCTCCAGAAGAAGGGGACCGCGTCGAACGGCTCCTGCCGGTCGAGCATGTTCCGAGCGGCGGTTTGCCCCATCCGCTGCGCTACCACCCAGTGTTCCACCCGGATCCGGTCACCGCTCCTCGGATCGCTCCAACGGGCCACGTCGCCGGCCGCAAACACACCGGGTACACTCGTTTCCAACCGTTCGTTTACCAGAATTCCGCGATCGGTCGTCAAGCCCGCGTCGATGGCGAGCTGCAGATTAGGCCGTACACCGACGCCGGCGACCACGAGATCCGCGGGCAGCGTCGTCCCGTTGTCCAGCACGACGCCTCGCGCGCTCCACTCGCGTGCGGTGTGCCCCAGGTGGAACAGGACTCCTTTTTCCTGGTGGAGATCGCGGATGAACTCACCCAGCTCGGGGCCCAGGACCTTGCCGAGTGGAAGTGCATCGGGTCCGACGGTGTTCACCTCAAGACCCCGGGCGCGGAGAGATGCGGCGACCTCGAGCCCGATGAAGCTGGTGCCCAGCACGACAGCACGGCGAGCACCCTCGGCTGAGCGGATGATCCGGCGGCTATCCTCCCAGGTGCGGAGGTACTGGACCCTCCGGCCGTCATTCACCGAGAGGTCCAGCACGACCGGTCCGGCGCCAGTGGCGATCAACAGCCGGTCGAACGGAACCAAGGTGCCATCATCCAGGAGGACTCGCTTGCCCCTCACATCGAGAGACTTCGCCGTGTGGCCGGTGAGCAGCTCGATATGCTCGTCGGCATAGTACGACGCCGGGTGGAGCGGTAAGTACTCCTCGGGTATCGTCCCGGCGAGATAATCCTTCGACAGGTTCGGGCGGTCATAGGGCGCATCGGTGTCAGGATCAATTAGAGTGATGCGTCCGCCGAAGCCTTCACGCCTAAGTGTATCAGCTGCGGCGCTCCCGGCCGCGCCAGCGCCGAGGATTACGATTGAAACGGGATCTCCGCCGGGACAGCGCGACTGGCGATGTTGGGGCAGCTTCTCTCGAACGAAAACGACGCCATCCACCACTTCGACGCGCCAGCGGGGAAGGTCGGTCAGCGCGGGTGGTCGCAATGCCACGCCGCTCCTGACACTGAAGCAGGCGTGATGCCAGGGACAGCGGAGCGTGTCGCCGGCCAGCGGCCCCTCCGCGAGCGGGCCGCCGTAGTGACTACAGACAGCAC
>DATADG010000303.1:0-4777 GCA_036258655.1 Gemmatimonadales bacterium
TCCCGGATCCTGTTGCTGGATGAACCGACGGCGATGCTGGCACCAGCGGAAGCCGAAGAGCTGCTCGACCTCATCAGGAGGTTTGCAAGTTCCGGCGGATCGGCCGTACTAATTACCCACAAGCTGGACGAGGCGATTCGCGCAGCCGATGAGGTGACAGTCCTGCGTCAAGGAGTGGTGACCGCCTCCGGGCCTGTGGCTGCCCAAACTACCGAATCCCTCGCCCGTGCCATGATCGGCCCCGGACCTGATTTACCAGTGTTCTCCCGGACAGGTGTCCGCCGTGCTCTACCCGCGCCGTCAGCGGATGTGCGAGTGCGACTGGACGCGCTCGAGGTGTCCCGCGAAAGTGGATACGGCATTGCGGTGCGACATGGAGTACTTACGGTCCATGCCGGCGAAATTGTCGGAATTGCCGCCGTCGAGGGAAATGGACAGCGCGAGTTGTTGCGCGCCGTAGCCGGACGAATTCTGCCGCTTCGTGGCCGGCTGGAAGTGACGCGTCCTATCGGATTCATCCCGGAGGACCGTACCTCGGAGGGGCTCATACCCGAGCTCAGCGTTACAGAGAACGTTGCGTTGGGAATGGACGGGGGCGTCGGCTGGGCCCGCCCCGGCTGGATCAGCTGGCGGAAAGCCCGGACCCTCACCTCGGAGCTGCTTCGGGAGTATGACATCCTCGCTGCAGGTCCGGATGTCAAGGCGGGCTCACTCAGCGGGGGGAACCAGCAAAAGCTGGTCGTCGCGCGCGAGCTCTCTCGTAGTCCCGCCGTGGTTGTGGCCGAGAACCCAACGCGCGGTCTCGACGTGGGTGCCACGGCCGCCATTCACGCGCGCTTCAGAGCTGCATGTGAGAATGGCGCGGCAGTGCTCTTTCATTCGAATGATCTGGATGAGGTTCTGCATCTTGCGCATCGAGTGGTGGTGGTCTCCCGGGGCAGTCTGACTGAGGTTCCGTTCGATGCATCTCGCACGGAGATCGGAGACCTGATGTTGCGGCACGACATCCCGGCGTGATCCGGGTCGGCTGGGCTGTCGCGGCAGCCGCGCTGGGCCTGGCTGTCCTAGTCATCGGATTAGAGACGAGCGGCTACGACGCGGCGACAGCACTGCGTGCTCTCTGGGGGGGCGCATTCGGATCCTGGTACGCCTTCACCTCGGCCACCCTGGTCCGGTCAGTCCCTCTTATCCTCATCGGCCTGGGGATCGCGATCGCGTTTCGCGGCGGCGCGTTCAACATCGGTGCCGAAGGGCAGTTCTACGCCGGCGCAATTGCCGCGACCTGGGTCGGATTGCACGCCACCGAACTCTCGCCACCCCTTGGGGTTGCTCTGGTGCTGGCTGCGTCCGTTGTGTCCGGGGCTCTCTGGATCGCAGTACCCGTCTGGCTGAAGCTGCGATTCGGTGTGATCGAGGTGATCAGCACTCTATTGCTCAATTTTGTCGCGGAGTCATTAGTCAGCCTGCTGGTGCTGGGCCCACTCCAGGAACCGACCGGCATCTATCCTCAGAGTAACAGCATTGCCGCATCCGGCCGGCTGCCGCTCCTCGGCGACGGCAGACTCCACGCTGGGATTGTACTGGCTTTCGCAGGCGCACTCCTGCTCTGGTACCTGTTCAGTAGAACGATGTGGGGGTTCAGGCTTCGTGCCGTGGGTCTGGGAGCGCGAGCGGCAGAGGTAAGTGGTGGAATTGACAGCTCGCGAGTTATTGCCCTAGCTCACCTGTGCTCCGGCGCGTTCGCCGGTTTGGCCGGCGGCGTGGAAATCAGTGGGGTCTCCCACGCGCTGTTCCAAAACCTGTCGCCCGGCTACGGCTTCACCGGAATCGCGGTCGCGCTTCTGGGCGGACTTCACCCGATGGGAATCGTGCTCAGCGGCGTGTTCATCGGCGCGCTCGAAGCGGGCGCGGGAGCGATGCAGCGTGACGCCGGAGTTCCCTCTGTTGCCGTATACGTGGTAGAAGCAGTGATCATCATCGTGGCCACACTGGCAACGGCGCCTCACGGTGGCTGGATGCGAGCGCGGGTCACCCGGAGAAGACGTCCCTCGTTGTCCAGAGCCGGAAGCTGATGGAGACCGAGGCGCTCGCTACCGGGTTTGTCGCGGCCGCGGTGCGAGTTGCCACCCCTCTCCTCTTCGCCTCGACGGGCGAAACCCTGACGGAGCGCTCCGGCGTGATAAACCTCGGAATCGAGGGAAACATGCTCGCTGGTGCGCTGGCTGCCGCACTGGGAGCAACTGCATGGGGACCCTGGGGCGGCCTCGCGGCCGCGATGATGGCCGGTATGCTCCTGGCTACAGTGTTTGCTCTTCTGGCAATCGGGGCGCGTGCGGATCAGATCATCACGGGAACTGCCATCAGTCTTGGAGCGATCGGATTAACCGGCACGGTGTACCGCCAGGCCTACGGCGCGGAAGGCGCCGGTCTCGAGCTACCAACATTCGCCGCACTCCCGATCCCCTTGCTCGCGAACATTCCGGTGCTCGGGCCGGCATTCTTCGCGCAGCCGATACCGACCTACCTTGCATTCGCCGGCGTAGCGGTAGTCTGGTGGCTGCTGTTCCGGACCCGCGCCGGGTTGGCTCTCCGGGCCACCGGCGAAGGCGCGGCAATGGCACGAGCGGTTGGAGTACGGACTAATCTGATTCGCACGGTGGCCACCGTGGTCGGCGGCGGCTTTGCCGGCCTTGGCGGAGCATCACTGGTGCTGGCGCAGGTAGGCACCTTCGCCGAACGGATAACAGCCGGCCGGGGCTTCCTGGCCATTGCCATCGTCGTGCTGGGCCGTTGGCATCCGGGAGGTGTCGCCCTCGCCGCCCTGCTCTTCGGCGCCGCCACTGCATTGCAGTTCCTGTTTCAGGCTCTTGGCGTGAACGCTCCCTACCAGCTTTTCCTGATGCTTCCCTATGTATTGATTCTGCTGGCTTTGGGCGGGGCGGTGGGACGAGTTCGCGCGCCCGCCGATCTGGGGAAGTAAGCGGCCGATTATCTGGGGTTGGACCGAGCCAATGCGTCTCGGGTGCGAACGATCATCTCCCGCACCCGTGCTTTCAGTTCGGGCACATCAGCGAGGGTCAGGCCTCCAGTCTCGACGGGTTCCAGCACTCGCACTTCCGCCGCAGAGCGGCCAAACCGCCAGCCGTGCTTGGGGAGCGCGGTCCCGGTGCCCCACAATGCGAGCGGCAGAATCGGCACGCCGGCTTCGATCGCCAGTCGGAACGCGCCATCCTTGAAGGGAAGGAGGTTGGCCGTCTTGGACCGGGTTCCCTCCGGGAAGATCATCACAGACACCCGCTTCCGCAGCGCGTCGCGACATCGTTCCATGGCTTCGATGGCGCTCGGTCCGAAGCCGCGTTTCACCGGAATATCGCCGGCCAGCCACATCATCCAGCCCATTACCGGAATCCGAAAGAGCTCTGCCTTGGAGAGCCACTTCATTTCCCAGGGCAGATGGCTGATCAACAGGATATCAGCAAAGGACTCGTGATTAGAGACGACGACATAAGGCCTGCGGGGATCGTTGGGCATCACTCCGGAGTAGCGGAAGCGCCATAGCGGATTCAACGTGGCCATGACCGGGCCAATGCGGCGAAACAAATAGCCGGTGATGTAGCGCGCCCGATCGAAGGGAGCGGTCAGTAGGCGGACGACGATGAGCAAAGGGAACCAAAGCAAGATACAGGCGACGAGAACGAACCAAGCCCACAGCGACAAAACCGATTGCCAGAGGCGCGACATACTACTCTATTCCGGGCTGAAGGAGGCGTTCGCCGCTAACCTACTGTGGGCCGGGACGGAGGGACAAGGGTGACAGAAAACACAACTCCGTTCGAGCCGGACGTTCCCGTATCAGCAGCGGAGCCGGGTGCCGGCCAACCGGTGAGTGAGCCCGATATCACGAAACTGGGCGATGCCTTGCGCGATCGAATCGAAATTCGCTCGCTGGCCATCACCGGTCTCTTCGTCCTGGCCGCCTTTTATACCCTGTACTTCGCGCGGGCGTTCTTCCTGCCTATCGTCCTGGCGGTGCTGCTCGACTTCCTGCTGAGTCCCATCATTCGCGCGCTCAAACGCGCCAGAATTCCCGAGCCGCTCGGCGCCGCCTTCGTGATCCTCGGGCTGCTCGGGGCAACCAGCGCTGCGGTCTATGGGCTCTCCGGCCCGGCCAGGGACTGGGTCGAGCGGCTTCCCACCAGTGTGCGGGCAGCGGAGGACCGGCTCCGCGCGTTGCGTAAGCCGGTCGAACAGGTCACCAAAACCGCCGCGCAGGTCGAAGAGGCTACCCAGGTAGGTGAGGCCACTCCCGAGGTGGTCGTCAGAGGCCCCAGCCTGCTCGAGCGGCTGTTCGGCACCACGCAGACAATCGTCACCATGGCCATCGAAGTGATCATTCTGCTCTATTTCCTCCTCGCTGCAGGGGACCTGTTCCTGCAAAAACTCATCAAGGTGCTTCCCCATTTGAAGGACAAGAAGAAGGCGGTGGCGATTGCCCGGGAGACCGAGGCGTCGATCTCCACTTATCTCGTCACCGTGACACTGATGAACATCGGCCTGGGGCTGGCGGTGTCGGCCGTGATGCTCCTGCTGGGAATGCCCAATCCGCTCCTGTGGGGAGCGATGGCCGCCCTGGCCGAATTCGTTCCCTACCTGGGAGCGGCCGCGCTCGTCGCGATTTTGACACTCGCGGGTCTGGTCACCTTCGAACAGGTGGGACATGCGCTGCTGGTCCCGGTCGCATACCTCGGCGTCAACATTCTCCAGTCCCAGTTCATAT
>DATADG010000304.1:0-7236 GCA_036258655.1 Gemmatimonadales bacterium
GCCCGGATGAGCCCCTGGGTCTGGGACGTCGATACCGGGACTATCTCCTGGGGAGGTCACGAAGATCGGGTATTCGGTTCTGCCGGCAAACCGCGGGACCACACGCTGGAGGCCTTTCTGGCCGTGGTCCACCCTGCCGACCAAGTAGACGTCGCCGAGGGCCTCCACCGGGCTGCCAGCTCGGGTCAACGGTGTGATCTCGATTTCCGGATCCTCGATCCCGACGGCAGGATCCGCTGGCTGACGTTGCGCGGTCAGTCGGCAGACCACTCGGCAGGGGGAAGCCGCGTGGTTGGGCTCGTTATGGACGTGACCGACCGGAGACAGCTCGAGGAACAGCTGCTTCAGTCCCAGAAGCTGGAGGCGATCGGCCGCTTGGCCGGCGGCGTTGCCCATGACTTCAACAACCTCCTCACGGGCATACTCGGGTATGCGGGGTTCGCTCTCAAAGCAATGTCTTCCAATCATCCGGCGCGAAATGACATTCTGGAGATCGAGCGCGCAGGAGTGAGGGCCGCGGCACTGACCGGTCAACTGCTGTCGTACGCCCGGCGACAGATGGTCGTACCCAAGGTCGTGCGGCTGGACCAGCTGGTTCAGAATCTAGAGAACCTGCTCCGGCGCCTCCTCGGAGAAGACATCGTCCTGGAGACCCGGCATGACGACGATCTCTGGACCACACGCATCGATCCAAGCCAGTTCGAGCAGGTCATCATCAATCTTGCAGTGAACGGCAGAGACGCCATGCCTCATGGCGGGCAGCTCACTGTCGAGACCGGCAACTGTCACCTCGATGAGTCCTATGCAGTCCAGCACCCCGAGGTGGTACCTGGCCCGTACGTCATGTTGTCGGTTACCGACACCGGTCACGGGATGGATGCGGTGACTCAGGCTCGCATCTTCGAGCCCTTCTTCACAACAAAGGAGCAGGGGAAAGGAACCGGTCTCGGCCTGGCAGTCTGCTATGGGATCGTGAAGCAGGCTGGTGGACACGTCTGGGTGTACAGCGATCCTGGGCGAGGCACGACGTTCAAGGTGTTCCTGCCCCGAGTGACGGAAGAGGAGGAGTTGAGTCTCGAGGCTGAGAGCCCCGAGCTCACCGCGACGGGAGGATCAGAGACCGTGCTCGTCGTGGAAGACGAGCCGCTGGTGCGGAGCCTGGCAGTGCGGGCGCTCCGCGACCAGGGCTATCGAGTGCTTCAGGCAGAAGATGGTCCGGCTGCACTCGCCGCGGCACGATCCCATGACGGCGAGATTCACCTGCTGGTCACCGATGTGGTCATGCCGGGGATGAACGGGAAGGAGCTAGCCGACCGACTCTCAGCCGAGCGCCCGGGTGTTCGCGTGTTGTACGTTTCCGGCTATACGGATCATGCTGTTGTGCGCCACGGCGTCTTGGAGGAAGGTATCGCATTCCTCTCGAAGCCGTTCGATATGAGCAACCTGGCCCGGACCGTGCGAGAGGTTCTCGACAGTGGGAGGGTGGCTCGCTGACGGTGAGAGCCTAGCGCGGCGTTCGGTTGCCGATCAGGCCCCGTACCGTTGTAACCAGGCCTTCCATCGGAAAAGGCTTCTGCAGAAAGGGGGCGGAAGTTCGAGGGGAGCCGCGTCGGAAAATATCGTTGACGTCGTACGCAGAGATATAGAGGATGGGAAGATCGGGCCAACGTTGGGACAGTCGTCTGCCCAGCTCGCGCCCATCCATGCCGGGCATCACCACATCGGTCACCACCAGATCTACTGGTGCAGGCGCGGTCTCGATGACTTCCAGCGCCTCTGCCCCGTGAGCAGCCTCCAGGGTGTCGTATCCCTCAGCGCGCAGGGTACGGCACACCAGCTCCCGCAAACCCTGCTCGTCGTCCACAACGAGAACCAGCCGTCTCGACTCGTCCCCGTGAGCGTTAGGACCCGCAGCCACTGCCTTGTCTGGCGGAATGGATAGTAGATGCAGTCACCCCCGCAAGTTACCATCCGCGGGGCCATCCGCCAGAGTAAAGTGCCGTTTCGTTATCCAGGTCACAGACCTCGCGGTCACAAGGGTCCAGCTTACCCGGGTGAGTACTCCTCCAGCGTGGGCACCGTGAAGGCTGAATTACCGAATCATCTCATGAGTGTCGATCTCTACCGCCTTCTGTTCCAGACGACAGTGGATTACGCGGTTTTCCACCTGGATCTCGCTGGCACGATTCAGTCCTGGAATCCAGGGGCCGCCCGGATCTTCGGCTTCGAGGAGGCGCAGGTGATAGGCCGTCCCGGCTCCCTGCTCTTTACTCCCGAGGACAACCTGACCGGGGTCCCGGAGCTGGAGATGCGGTTTGCCGCGGAGAGCGGCCGGGCTGAGGACTCGCGGTGGCACATTCGGAAAGACGGGTCACGGTTCTGGGCCAATGGCGTCATGGTCGGCCTTCGGGACGAAACGGGAGCTCTGGTGGGCTTCGGCAAGATCATCCGTGACGACACCGAGCGAAAACGGTCGGAGGAACTACTGCAGTATCAGGTCAACCTTGCCGATGCCATCACGACCAACGCGGCTGAAGGAATTCTGCTGCTGGATAACGAGGGCCGGATCACGTTCGTGAATCCCACTGCAGAGAGGATGTTCGGGTGGCCCGGTGACGAGCTGGCCGGCGAGCTCCTCCACGACAAACTGCACTGCCGCCGGGGTGACGGCACCTGGTACCCGAGTGAGGACTGCCCTCACATGCGGGTGCTGCGGGACGGTGAGACCCTCCGCAGTGAGGAGGATTTCTTCGTGCACAGGACTGGTGCCATCATGCCAATCAGCTGCTCCATTTCGCCGATCCGATCGGACAGCTCAATAGCAGGAGCCGTGATGGTGGTGCGCGATCTCACCGAACGAAAGCTGGCGGAAGCCACGGAGCGGGAGAATGAGGAGGCGCTGCAGCAGGCTCAGAAGCTCGAGAGCATCGGCGTGCTGGCCGGCGGCATCGCCCACGATTTCAACAACCTGCTCACCGGGATTATGGGGAACGCGGGCCTGGCCCGGCGCGCGATATCGGCCGGACGGACGGAGCAGGCGGCGGCGCTTCTCCGGGACGTGCTCTCCGCGAGTGAGCGGGCGGCGGATCTCACCCGACAGCTCCTGGCGTATGCCGGCAAGGGCAGGTTCCTCATCCTGCCGGTGGATCTCTGCAAGCTGGTAAGTGATGTCAGCACACTGATCCGGGCATCCATCTCCAAGAAGATCACGTTGGTACTCGACGTGCCTGACGATTGCCCCATGGTGGAGGCCGATCGGGCTCAGCTGCAGCAGCTGGTCATGAATCTCGTGATCAATGGAGGAGAGGCGATCGGCGACAACCCCGGTACACTCACTGTTCGAGTTCGGACTGAGCATTTTACCGAACGTCGTGAGCGTCCCCGGTCGGAAGGCTTTCCTATCGCAACCGGCGAATATGTACGGATTGACGTCAGCGATACCGGTGCAGGGATGGACCCTGAGACCCGCAGCCGCATCTTCGAGCCGTTCTTCACCACCAAGTTCCTCGGTCGAGGCCTGGGCCTCTCGGCAGCCCTGGGCATTGTTCGTGGCCACCGGGGCACCATTAGCGTCCGGAGCGAGCCGGGAAAGGGCACCACGTTTACCATTCTGCTTCCGGTTCACCGTGAGCAGCACCGGGCCGAACGGATCAGCGGTCATGTGCCGGTAGAACGTGAGTTCCAGGGAGCCGGCACCATCCTCGTCGCCGATGATGAGGAAGGAGTCCGCTCACTCGTTGCCAACGTGCTGGAGCAGGCAGGCTATACGGTGGAGCTGGCCAAGGACGGCGGTGAAGCCATCGAACGCCTCAAGGCTCTGGGTGACCGGGTGCGGCTCATTCTGCTGGATTTGACCATGCCCATTCTAGGAGGCGCCGAGGCGGCTACCGAGCTCCGCCGGGTCCAGCCGGACATTCCGATCATTGCAATGAGCGGGTACGGTGACATCGAGGTGATGCAGCGGTTCGGCGAGGCAGAGGTCGACGACATTCTGCCCAAGCCCTTCACCCCTGACGAACTTGCTGCCAAAGTGCGCGACGCACTCAGCCCAGTGACCTGACCGCGGCCGGTTCCTCTTTCCAGATTCGCTCCAGGATCTCACGGCTGTATGCCAGGTGATGGCGATCCGGAGCAAATACCTCGAGCGTAATAGTTCCGTTGTATCCACAGGTCTTCAGCTGTTGCACGGCCCGGCGGACGTCCACCGTTCCGGTACCGAGTGGCAGATGCAGGTCGGCGGCACCTCCCTTGTTGTCGTGTAGATGCACGTGCTGGAGTCGGTCTCCATAGGCGTCGAGAATCTCTTCGACGGTGCTCTGGACTACCATCAGATTGGCGTGCCCGATATCCAGATGCAATCCGAGCTCCGGGAGCGGATCGAGCAGCTCACCGAGCTGGCGGGCGGTGTTGAAGTCACCCGGGAGATTTTCCACCATCAGCCCAAGCCCGCGCTCGCGCGCATAGGGCAGAAGCTCACCAATTGTTGTGATATTCCGCTGCACAAAAAAGCTTCGGTCGTGCATTGGCGCGTGCCGATCGGGGTGGACATTCATCCAGCGCGCGCCGATAGCGCTGAAGACGTCCACGCAACGCCGCAGCTCCTCCAGCGAAGCCCGTCGGATCTCCTCAATGCCGCTTGCAATCGGCAGGTAGAAGGCGGTATGCCCCACCACGCCGAGACCGTGCTTCTGGAGCGCGCCCCGGATTGCCATGGGGTCGACTACCCAGGAGGCCGCGAGCGGCGGCTCCAGTGTCAGATCGATAAAGCCGAGCTCCATCGCCGCCATCCACTCGATCTCCTGGACGACATCGTGGGCCGGGTGATTCATCGCTCCGATCAGCACAGATCCTACCTCATATGGCGGGCAAGCCAGGGCCGACTGTCGAGCAGTGCGGCCCGGGCCCGCGACACGTCGGCATTTGTGAAGGAAGGGGGCGCCACTCCCAGCCGGGTCCAAACAGCCGGGGGGATGTCGCGGATCCGGTCCGGAGCCAGCCAGGCGTACACCGCCAGGGCACCGGCGAGTAGCGGGGTGTCAGCCCCGAGACGCTCCAGCAGGTGGTCCCAATCGATCGAGGCCGCACGAACATCCAGAAGATTGAAAACGTCGGTCCAATCGCAACGCTCCCGCTGCAGGATGTACAGCTTGCACCACAGGAGCTCCTCCACCGGTAACGCTCGGAGGCGCTCGCCCCGGATGATGACCTCCGGCCCGCGTGTCAGCCACTCGGCGTCGACCTCAGCGCGATGGTTGGCCATGGCCCAGATCGCATCGACGATGATATCGTCCCTGCTGCCGCGATAAATCCAAGATCGGTCGTAGGGCAGTTGCTCGTGGTAGTCGTGCAACCCCGCTTCCTTGACTGCTTCTTTCATCGCCTCGCGGTGCGCAGGGAGAATATAGAAGTCGAAGTCTTTGGTATTGCGAAGCCTCCCGGTGTAAACCGCAGTCGCAAACGCGCCGCCGAAAGCAAAAGGAATGTTCCTCGATCGGGCCTGTTCCATGACACCCTGGTAGAGCGACCACTCCCGCTGGGGGATCGTCTCCCCCCACTTGGGGTGCTGATCGATGATCGCCGAGGTCGCCCGGGTCATAACGGCTAGTTGATATGCCACGCCGGCGGGCATGGATGTGACAGAAGTCACCCGTCGTGAGGCAGGTCACGACTGGGCAGGCGGGCAAGCCTCAAGTTGTACCTCCTTTTGCTCAGCGCTGCTCATGGCCCCAAGAAAAAAACGGGCATCATCCAAAAAGCTTCCTGAACTGAATCACTCGCTCCGGCGCACGTTTGGCTTCGACCAGCTGCGACCGGGCCAGGCGGAAGTGATCCGGTCCGTTCTGGACCGGCACGATACCCTCGCAGTCATGCCGACCGGCGCCGGAAAATCCCTGTGCTATCAGCTACCGGCGCTCCATCTCAAAGGTACGACGATCATCGTGTCGCCCTTGATCTCACTTATGAAGGACCAGGTGGACAAGCTGGAGGAGTGGGGGCTGGATGCCCTGCAAATCAACAGCACACTCACCAGCCGTAGCGAGCAGTCAGCCATCCAGCGCATCGAGCAGGAGGCGAGTGACTTTGTCTTCACCACTCCCGAGCGGCTCACTGATGCCGAATTCCTGGCAACGCTCAAGGGTACGGCCATTGATTTCATCGTCATCGACGAAGCTCACTGCATCTCCCAGTGGGGGCATGACTTTCGACCCTCGTATCTGGCACTCCGGACCGCCATCGAGGAGCTCGGGAATCCTCCGGTGCTGGCGCTCACGGCTACTGCTACTGGAGAAGTCGTGGAGGATATCAAGCGCCAGCTCGGCCGGCCAGAGATGCGGGTGTTCGATACCGGCATCTACCGGCAAAACCTGGAGCTGCAGGTCGAACATGTGAGTGGGGACGATGAGAAGCAGGGTGTGCTGCTCCAGCTGGTCGAAGGCATCGAGGGGAGCGGCATCATCTACACCGCGACCATCAAGCACGTCGAGGAGGTGGCCGCCTTTCTACAGCGAGAGGGGTTGAATGTTCTCGAGTATCACGGACGGCTAAATGCAAAACGGAGAAAGGAGTACCAGGACCGGTTCATGGCCGGCGAGCTCAAGGCAATAGTCGCCACCAACGCCTTCGGCATGGGGATCGACAAGGCGGATATCCGTTTCGTCATTCACTATGACGTCCCGGGCTCACTGGAGAGCTACTATCAGGAAGCGGGCCGCGCCGGACGGGACGGAGAGCGCGCGCGCTGTATCCTGCTGTATGACCCGAGAGACCGGAGAACACAGCTGTTTCTTCTGAGCGGGCGCTACCCCTCCGAACCCGAGCTTCGGAAGGTCTACCGCTCAGTGCTGGGGCTGCGGAAGAGGTCGAGCACGATCACCACCTCTCAGGTACAGGCCCATGCTGCCGACGTAGCCAAGAGCAAGAGCCGGGTGGTGCTTGCCCGGCTGAATGAGGCAGGCATTGTCCGGGAGCAGCGTCCCGGCCGATACAGCCTGGTGCAGCCCGGCCTGAACGACGCAGCGCTGCACGAGCTGGCACGGGAGTGGAAGGACCGGGATCGCAAGGATCGAGAGAAGCTGGATCGAATGGAGGCCTATGCCCGGAGTGCGCTCTGCCGCTGGCGCGTGCTGTGGGAATATTTCGGCGACCAGCGAGAGGAACAGCGGTGCGGTGTCTGTGACAATTGCCGAAAGGGGCTGGCGGAAAGGGCGGAGAGGTCCGAGAAGACGGAGAGGCCCC
>DATADG010000305.1:0-12295 GCA_036258655.1 Gemmatimonadales bacterium
CGGAGACGGCTATCAGGGCAATCCAGACATTTCGGGGACCTGCATTGGTCGCCGACCTCCCCAGTTCTCCGAACCCTCCCATCGAGTTGGATGATCGGACCGACCGGCCACAGCCACGCCTGGATCTGGATCGGGGCGGAGGCATGGCCGTAACAGTCGGGCGGGTTCGGCCGTGCCCCATACTTGATCTGCGTTTCGTGGTGCTGGGGCACAACACGGTTCGCGGTGCGGCGGGCCAGGGAGTGCAGATCGCCGAGCTGCTGGTTGCCAAGGGAAAGATCCGGCCCGAGGCGGATCCGCCAGCCCGATGATCGTCACCAAGTTCGGGGGGACTTCTGTCGCCGACGAAACGGCGATCGTCCGGCTGGTCGAGATCGTCCGGCGATGCGTGCCGGAAATACCGTTGGTGGTCGTCTCTGCCCTGGCCGGCGTCACAGATGCATTGCTGACCCTGGCCCGAAAAGCGGAGACGGACGACGAAGCGGCGATCGACGACGGCATCAATGAGCTGCTTGGCCGCCACGAGCGGATCGCCCAAGTTTTTCCGGCAGCTGCCAGCGCGTTCGAGACGATTGTCGGCGAGGCAGCGGATCTCCGGCGACAGCTCGACGAGGTGCAGGGGAGGTCAGCCACTGCTCGAGAGCTCGATGCCATTGCCAGCCTGGGGGAGCTCTGGAGCTCCAGGCTCGTCGCGGCCGCTCTGGTTGAGTCCGGCCTGGAGGCACGGTGGGTAGACATTCGCCCACTCATGGTGACGGACGACCGATTCACCCGCGCGACCCCGTACGTGCAGATCGTGAATACCCGAGCGCGCGACTGCCTCCAGCCCTTGTGCCAGGCCGGGCTGATACCAGTCACGCAGGGCTTCATCGGCTCCACGGCTACTGGAGTGCCGACCACTCTCGGCCGGGGCGGATCAGACTTTACTGCCGCGTTACTGGGTGCTGCATTGAACGCGAAGCGGGTGGAGATCTGGACCGACGTCGATGGTCTCATGACGGCAGATCCCCGCATTGTGCGGAGCGCCCGCACCCTGACCCGAGCAACCTATGACGAAGCGGCCGAGCTCGCGACATTCGGTGCCAGAGTGCTTCATCCAGCCACGGCACTGCCCCTGGTTCGCGCCGGCATCCCCATGGTGATCCTCAACTCTACCCGTCCCGATGGCAAAGGGACCACCATAGAACCCGAGGCAATGCTGGAGCAGGTCGGTGATTCTCCGATCCGTTCCATCTCCTGGAAACGAGGCATCACGGTGATCAATATCCGGGCACCGCGGATGCTCGGAGCCTACGGCTTCCTCCGCGCGCTCTTTGAAGTGTTCGAGCGGTTTGAAACGGCGGTGGATGTGCTGGCGAGCGGTGAAGTGAGTGTTTCACTCACCATTGAAGACCGCTCCAGGCTCCCGGCCCTGCTGCGCGACTTGGAGACCCTGGGTGAGGTGTGGGTGGAGGAGCGTCGTGCCATCATTGCCGTGGTGGGGATCGGCCTCCGAAACACGCCTGGCCTTGCCGCGCGGGTCTTCAACGCTGTCTGGCCCGCAAACGTAGAGGTCATCTCCCAGGGCGCTTCATCGATCAACATGACGTTTGTCGTGCGGGAGGAGGATGGACCGGATGTGGTGCGCAGGCTGCATCGGGAATTCTTTGGCTCTGACTGACGACAGTCGCCAGTCACCGGACGGCAGTTGTCCGGGCGCGGCGAAGAGGCTCCTACTATCGGTTCGCTCGGCCCTTCATTCACCGGCGATCGGCGACCGGGAACTGGCGACTGGCGCCCGATGACTCCACTCCGCATAGCCATCATCGGTCACGGCAAGATGGGAAGGGCCGTTGCAGCCCTGGCGGAGAAGCGTGGCCATCGGATTCATACGATCGTCAAGCGAATCGAGAATCCCGGTGGGCGGGCGCTCACCGCTGAGCGACTCGCAGGTACGGATGTCGCTGTGGAGTTTACCCGCCCCGATGCAGTGGTTGTAAATCTGGAGCGGCTCATCGATCTCGGCATACCAACAGTCACCGGAACAACCGGGTGGACCGAGGAGCTGCCGCGGGTGACGGCAAAGGTGGAGCAGCAGAGAGGTGCGCTGCTGCACGCCCCGAACTTCGCCACCGGTGTCCAGCTGTTCTTCCGAGCAGCACGAGAGTTGGCTCGCTGCTTCCGCGGACGTCATGAGTTCACCGTTGGCATCTCGGAGGAGCATCACCAAGCCAAGCTCGACGCGCCTTCGGGCACCGCCCTGCTCCTGCAGCGGCAGCTCTGGGCTGAGGAGCCCGGTCGCCGGTTTCCCATCAGCTCGATCCGGTCAGGCGATTCTCCGGGTATTCACAGCCTGACCTACCAGGGGCAGCATGAGACGGTCACCCTGAGCCATGTCTCCCATAGCCGCGATGCGTTTGCTGCTGGCGCGGTGACCGCGGCCGAGTGGCTTCCAGGCCGCACTGGGGTGTTCACCTTTGAGGAGATGCTCTTCGGAGCGGCGACGTGATCCCTCTGCAGGGCTGCGGTACTGCACTCGTAACGCCGTTCGCCCACGATGGCTCGGTGGACCTCGCTGCGCTCCGGGCCCTGGTTGAC
Organism: Gemmatimonadales bacterium; assembly: GCA_036258655.1. GTDB lineage: Bacteria > Gemmatimonadota > Gemmatimonadetes > Gemmatimonadales > GWC2-71-9 > CAVVWJ01. The sequence goes on from DATADG010000305.1 coordinate 2,578, forward strand.
TGGCAGATTGCCGAAGGTATCGACTTTCTCGTGCCCTGCGGTTCTACCGGCGAGGCGCAAACCCTCAAGCAATGGGAGAGAGAGCGGGTCGTTGCGGCGGTGGTGGAGGTGGCTGGGGGCCGTGTCCCCATCATGGCAGGAGCCACCAGCAACGATACCGAGCAGGCGGTCGATGAGACGAAGCGCATGTGCCGGCTCGGTGTCGACTACATCCTCACAGCGTGTCCCTACTACAACAAACCGGTCCAGGAAGGCCTGTACCGACATTTTACCGCCGTGGCCGACGCCGCGACCAAGCCGGTCTGCCTCTATAATGTCCCGGGTCGTACCAGCGTGAATCTCACACCGCCGGTTACGATCAGGCTCGCAGGCCATCCCAATGTGATGGGAATCAAGGAGGCGAGCGGAGACCTGAAACAGATCATGGAGATACTGCGGGAGCGCCCTGACGGTTTCGCGGTGTTCTCGGGGGACGATTGGCTTGCTCTTCCAGTTATTTCCGCCGGCGCCGACGGACTCATTTCGGTGACGTCAAATGAAATACCGGCGGCCATGACCGCATTCATCAACCTGGCGCTCGCGGGCAACCTCGAGAACGCCCGCGCGTGGCATTACCGGCTGCTTGCGCTTATGGATGCCAATTTTCTAGAGACCAATCCAGCACCCGTGAAGGCAGGCCTCGAGTTGATGGGCCGAATCCAGAATGTGCTCCGGTTGCCGCTGCTCCCCGCGAGTGAATCGACTTCCGCAGCGCTTCGGGTTGCGCTGAAACAAGCGGGCGTAACTGGTGTCTGAAGGCCGAGGGGCCAGCCAGCGACCACGGCCGGGGATGCCGCAGGAAGACGCAATACCCCCGCACATCATGCCTGTCGAAGACCTGCGTCGTGAAATCGGGCGCTATTCCGAGGCTGTGCCGGCAGGTCAGGAGTCACGAGCTCTCGCAGCCTTTCAGGCGCTGAAAGCGGCGCTGAACGCTGGGACAGTTCGCGCGGCGGAGCCCGGCCCCAATGGAAGCTGGCAGGTCAATGCCTGGGTCAAGTCCGGCATTCTCCTTGGCTTTAGACTGGGCCGACTGGCTCCAGCGGCTATCGGGAGCCCGTTTCCATTCTACGACAAGGACACCTACCCGGTCCGGCATCTCAGTGAGACTGAGGGGGTCCGGATAGTCCCTGGAGGCTCTGCTATCCGAGACGGCTGCTACGTGGCCCCGGGCGTCGTCTGTATGCCTCCTATGTACATCAACGTCGGCGCCTACGTGGGTGAGGCCACCCTCATCGATTCCCACGCTCTGGTGGGCTCCTGCGCTCAAATTGGCCGGCGAGTGCACATTTCTGCAGCTGCCCAGATCGGAGGGGTGCTGGAGCCCGCCGGGGCACTCCCGGTCATCATCGAGGATGAGGTGCTGGTGGGCGGTAACTGCGGGGTGTACGAGGGAACCATCGTTCGAGAACGGGCGGTGCTGGCGCCCGGAACTATTCTGTCGGGCGGCACCAGCGTAGTCGATCTGGTGCATGATCGAGTCTACCGGCGAGACGGCGCACAACCGCTCGAGATCCCGGCCGGAGCGGTGGTCGTCCCGGGATCCAGGCCGGTTCGCACTGGACCCGGCGCTGCCCATGGTATCCATCTCTACACGCCAGTGATCGTAAAGTATCGGGATGAGCAGACGGAGACGGCGGTGAGGCTTGAAGCATTGTTGAGATGACACCATGCCCGCTCACACCCACTATCTCTGGTTCGAGACCAGGAAACGTCAGGAGATCATTGATATCACCGACGAGGTTGCCGAGCAGGTGGAGGCAAGCCGGATCCGAGAGGGATACGTGCTGGTCTCCGCGATGCACATCAGCGCCTCGGTGTTCGTGAACGACCATGAGTCGGGCCTGTGGCACGACATTCTGACCTGGTTGGAAAAAACCGTCGCACCCTGGGATCCTTCACGCTATCGGCACAACGAGACCGGCGAGGACAATGCGGCTGCGCATCTCAGGAGCCTCACGGTCGGCCACGAAGTCATCGTCCCCATCACCGCTGGAAAACTCGATCTCGGTCCCTGGCAGAGGGTGTTCTATGGAGAGTGGGATGGCCAGCGCCGCAAGCGAGTGATCATCAAGGTACTCGGCGACACCTAGAAAGCCGGAAGGCCAGGGCAGCCAACGTTCGGCTACCCTGGCCTTCAAGCTTTTAAGATCGGTTTAGTTCTAGAAAATCCGCTTGACTGTGACAGTACGAGGCGCCGCAGCAAACCGGAACAGGGCCTCGTGAACGCTGCCATCAATCAGCGTCAAGATGAACTTCCGGCAAGTACCGGCCCAGCTGGGGTTGGTCTTCCAGACATAGGTATAGCTATAACCCAGTGAGCGCAGGCCGCTCGACGCTGCAATACCCGGCCTGATAATGGTCTCTGGGGTCCCGGCAGGACAGGTTACTTCCACCGACCTGGGACTCTGACCCAGTACCTGCTGCCCGCGGTACCCCCCAACCGTGAACTTGATAGGAACAGCACTGCCGGCCATAAGGACGTTCACGGCGGGCAGGTTCTTCACCGGAGCAAAGAATCCCTTGAAGACAATGGCACTCCAGTTGACCGTCACAATCGCAGTGGCCTGGGTTGCCCGGTAATTTGGGCTCTCAGGCGTGAAGACGACGGAGAGCACATGATTTCCGCCGGTTAGCATGGTGCCGGCGGCAGGATTGTATACAAAGCTACCCGACAGAGAGACCCCACCGACGCCAGTAGCAGTGGCATTCAACTGAGCGGCTCCCAGCGGGGCACCAGCCGTCAGGGAAGCCGGCGTCCAGCTGATAACCGGCGTCGCCTGGTGAATGCTGAACGACTGGGACACATCCTCCGCCGCCATGTAATCATCATTACCGGCCTGAGACGCCGTGATCGTGCATGAGCCGGCAGCATTGATCGACACCGTGGTACCCAGAACCGAGCAGCCGCCGCTTGCGGTTAAGGTCACCGGCAGACCGGAGCTTGACGAAGGACTGATCGTAAAGGGTGCATCACCGTAGACCTTATCGGCTATTGCATCGAAGGTGATGGTCTGCGGCTGAGCGGTGCCTGAACCCGATCCGGCGGCCCATTGCACGGCATTCAGGTACAACTGCTGGATAGTCGGATCCAGCAAGGTGACCGGGTCATGATAGGGTTCACCCGCGGCATTCCAGTAGTAGTTCGCGGCAAAGCTGAAGTTGACGACCCTGCCCTGGGCGAACTGACGGACCAGTACTGCCGGCCCGCCGCTGGGCAGCTGCATCAACACGCTCGATGGGTCGCTGGCAAACACGATCTGCGGCCCCGCATCGTTGCCGTCAGCAGTGAAGGTGAAGGAGGTCGGTAGCCCCTGAAGCACGGGGTGACCATCACCCGCCGGAGTACGTTCATAGGTGACTTGGCAGCCACCGCAGTTCTGCTCCGGGCCTGATGGATTGTGACCCATGTCCTGAAGCACCAGCTCTGCCATTTCGAACTGTGGCTCCAACCCATTCCACCTCGAGGCTACGAAGCCACCACCGTTCTGTACGAAGTTCGTCAGAGCGGTCTGGGCCGAGGACGGGAGCGGCACGTCATACGTCGCGCCGTTCAGGTGAACGACTACATCGAAGCCGTCCAGCGACGGGTTTGTCCCATCCCAGGACCACTCCGGTGCAGGCCGAAGGGTGACCTGAAGGCCGGCATCGGACAGGCTGGTAGCCAGAGCAGAGGTCGCCACAACATCGGTGTCGGCCAGAATGAGCACACTTGGGCCGGTGACCGAGGCTGCGGTGGACAGACTGTATGCCACTGAGGACCTGCTCGCGCTAATAGACGCGCGGCTGGCCGCCGGCTTCGGTCGCGGGTGCGAGACGGTGCTGGCTGCCATGGGCCCTTCCGTAGACGGTTCGGTCGGCTGATCACTGCTGCACGCAAGCGGACCCATCAGGATGGCCGCTGCAAATGGCAGGAGGAACCGAGCCCGTCGGCGGTAAGGGTGTGTAGGGCTAGAACGTGGGCCGGTCATATTTCCTCCATGCCGCAAGGTGGAACTACGGGTAAATGTCCTCTCGTTGAGCGTGAACCTGTTCGAACTCCAGTGGACTGACCTAACCTGTTGTGTACTGACCTACCCCTGGTCCTGAACCAACCTGTTGCCCGCCACCGGCGGAAAACAGCTGACCTTCCGCCGACAGCTCTGTCCTGCATCACCAGCGCTCGCTATCGCGATGCGCGCTGTGCCTTGTGCTTTTTTACCGCTGCCGGCTTCCCAGCCACCGGCTTGGTTGACGCTGTCTTCTCTGTCGCCGGCTTGGCCGGCGCAACCGTATCGGTCGCTTCCAGCACAAACGCGGCGCGGGCATCCGTTCCCTTTACGACGGCTAGCAAGCTCCGCTTGCCGGTCTTTGGTGCCGGTGTCCACCGGGTGTGGGCCCGACCGCGTGCGTCAGTCATGACTCGCGTCGGACTCACCGTCCCGAACTTGGTGCTGAACACCACCGGCTGATCCGCCACTGGGTTGCCATAGGCATCCGTGAGATCGACGTCGAGCGACTGCACTGCCCTGTTGGCGGTGCCCGGTTTCGGCGTGACGAAGGTCAGGTTGGCCGGTCCCGCCGCTTTCGCCCGCACCGTTATCTCGATCGCGCGCTCGATCCCTTCCACGTGAGCGGTCAGCTGCTGGACACCAGCAGTGCGACCCAGGGTCCAGGGCACAGTGACGCGCCCGATGGAATCCGTGCTCAGCAGACTGTCCGATACCGTGCCACTCGCCGTCTGCAGCTTCACTGGCACTCCCTCCACCGGATTACCAGCGCGATCCACCACCTTGATGACCACTGCGGGCCGAAGCTCCCGACCGACCGATCCCTCACGCTTCGGACTACCCACGATGGTGGCTTTCGCCGCCGCACCCGGCAGCGCCGCCGCCGAGATAGCAAACCGCGGCACGGTGCGCGGGCTCCCCACCTGGACGTATGCCCGCTGAGTCCCGCTCTTCGGGCCGAGGGTCCAGCGCGCTCGCGCCTCCCCCAGTGAATCGGTCCGGGATTCGGAGGCCAGCACGGCGCCGTCGTCCCCAGCCGACCAGGCCACGGGCACATCAACCAGGGCCACGCCGCTGGTATCCGTTACCCGTACTCCGACCGGTTCGGGAAGCGTCCCTCCGGCCGGCCCTTCGAGCGTCTCATTCAGCACGGTGATGCGCGTGTTCGCAGCGACCGGCTCGGCTTCGGCTGTAACCACGGCGGGGCTGGCCACCCCTTCTGCCGTGACTGTCAGGACCTGTCGGCCCGGGAGCCCTCCGAGCGTCCACAGCACCCGCGCCATTCCCTTAGTGTCTGACGTGTCCGCGACGGGCTCGGCCTTTCCCGCGCCCTCCTCGAGGAGGAAGCGGACCGGCACACCGGAAATCGGCCGCCCGCTGCGCGATACCACCTGCACCGTCACTGGTTGCGTGACCCGCCGTCCCGCGGGAGCCCGCTGGTCGTCTCCCGATAACACCGTCAGAGACGAGGGCACCGCATACACCTCCACAGGGAGCTGCCCGACCATCCCATCCCAACTGGCAGTGAACGTCGTTCTGCCGGGAGCGATGGCGACTGCGTTTCCTGCGCTGTCTACCATCGCGATCGAGGGATCGGCGGAACGCCAGCGCGTCGTCGAGCCCTTGATCTCGTGTCCTCTCACGTCAACCAGGTGCGCTCCCGGTCTACCCTGGTCTCCTTCGGGCAGCCGGAAGAGTGAGTCCGTGACTCGCAATCCTGCCGGTCGCTGCACCACGTAAATGCGGGCCTTGACCGACTTGTCACCTATCGAGACCATGACCGCCGTCCCACCCGGACCCCGCGTCACCACCATGCCGGAGCTGTCGACCGATGCTACCATCGTATCACTGCTGCTCCAGACGGTCGGCGCACCGAGCAATGCGTTGCCGCGAGCATCCGTGGCTGTGACCGCCAGCTGGATGGAGTCGCCGATCGATGTTGCTGTATCGACCGCTGGCGAGATCCCTATCCAGCGCACCGTTGTCGTGAAGCCCGGCGCCAAGCCATCCGAATCCAGCTTGGCCTTGATCTGGTCAGAGCTCGACAGGATTGAGGCGAGCCCAGCTCCCACGGATACGAGACCTGCCGCCCAACGCCACGCATGACTGATCAGCGGGCGTATGGTTTGTTTGATCGCAGACCTGGCTCCGATCGCCGGGGCGGGCTTACTCCATCCGGTCACAGAGCGGCACCCTTTCCTCGCCCGCCACTTCTGCATCTCCGTCAGTCTTCGGAAGCTCCGTGCCGCTCAAGTTGCCCACGAAGACCACGCAGCTGCGTCCCGGCCGAGACCGATGGGTCGCCTTGGCCCGCCAGCTGTTGGAAGTCACGTTGAGAATCTGAACCTTCACGTCGGCTCCAGGATTGAGGTGCAGCGCCTCGACGGTGTTTGCAAACATCGGGTGCGATGTCCGGTACTTGTCCTGGGCAGCGACGACGTTCCGCAATACGCTCTTGAGAATCGACGCCGGCGTCGACTGCCACGATGCCGCTCCGGTCTGGGCGCCGGCGGCCAGAGGCGCGCCAAGGCTCAATCCGAGCACCAGTGCGTGGGCTGTCAGATGTCGAGCTCGAGACATCGGTCCTCCTGCATTCGGATCACCAGCGCGGCCAGTGGCGAGTCTTCAGCCAACCGTCCGTCCCTCATGTACCGAAGGCTTTGAGGCACTTCTATTTTCGGCAAACGGCCGGAAACTCACAATTCATAAGAACGTGACAGCGTCAAGAATGCAGGCAGCGAACATGCAAGCGGCGTGAGGCACTGCAGATTTGCGTTGAGGGGAGTGCAGAAGTACGTCGTGCAAGCCGACGCATTGCCAGGTGCAACCGGTCACATCAGTCGGTATTTCGGTCCACTCCCTCCTTCCCGTGGTGTCCAGCGCGGCCCCAGCACATCGGTCGCCTTGCAGTCTACGCAGTTCGCCGGATTGATGCGGAGCCGTCCGTCGACGACTTCGTACACCCCGGCTGGACAGAGATGGCTGTAGAACTCCGCCACCTCTCGAGGAACGTCGGCGGTGGCGATGAGGTGTGACGGGATCGTATCTCGAGTCGCGTTTCCGGACTTGAACACTGCGTCCAGCTTGCTCACCGTGAGCGCGCTGTCGGTGGTCAGCGGACTGGTTCCATCCTGCGTTCGTGGAACTGCGGCGTCGCCCTTCATGGCGATCCGTCCACCCGGAAATCGGCCACCCGTAAGAGTCATCAACGCTGCCTTCGCGCCTCCGATGTAGAAACCCTGTTTGAATGCAAGACGCATGTTGCGGGTGCGGTACAGGTCGCTTGCGATGTAACTTCCGTCCACCATACGGTCGTAAGCTGCCAGCATCGGTGCTGTAGTATCATTTGCCTTGAGCGCCGCGAACGCCGCGCGGGCAGCGTAGATGCCGGACTGCATGGCATAGTGAATTCCTTTGAGCGACGGCACATCCACGAAGCCCACTGCATCGCCCACCAGCATGATGCCGTTGCCATAGCGGCGCTCCGGCAACGAGTAATACCCACCTTCGGGGATCGTCTTGGCTCCCCACTCGAGCAGTTGCCCGCCTTCCAGGTAGCGCCGGAACAGCGGATGCAGCTTCATCCGTTGGAGCAGGTGGTGCACATCGAGACCTGCATCGTGATAGTCGAGCCCCACCACAAGACCGAGCGCCAGCTGATTCGCCCCCAACGGGTAGAGAAAGCTCCCCCCGAAGGCATTGGTAGGCAGCGGCCATCCCAGTGTATGAATGACTTTGTCGAGCGTCTGCCTGGTCTCCCATACCTCCTTCACCCCGAGGGCGAACAGCTGCGGGTTTGGTGAATCGATGCCCTGCCATTCGCGGAACGCCTGCGCCAATAGCCCCCGACTCCCCTCGGCCAGCACGGTCAGACGTGCTGTAACATCGGTGGGTGGCGCGTAATCACGACCGGGACTGCCGTCCCGCTCCAGCCCGGAGGGAGTGGTCCGTACCCCGCGCACGGCATCACCGATCACGAGCAGCGCGTCGACGGGGAAACCGGCAAAGATGTTCACGCCCGCAGCTTCAGCCCGCTCGCCGAGCCACCGCACGATTTCGCAAAGTGAGGCGGTGTAGTAACCCCTGTTGTGCATTGTCGGCGGCGTGGGGATCCGTTGGGCCCGGCGTTCCGTCAGCAGGTATACGGCTTCCGCCGGGACCGGCTGCCGAAACGGAAGGTCCTCGACCGCAACGCCCGGGAACAGCTCCTGAAAGGCGCGCGGGTTCACGACCGCTCCTGACAAGCTGTGCTCGCCCAGACTTCCAGCCTTTTCCAGGACGGCAATGCCGATATCCCCGAGAGAACTGTCTTCCTTCGCCAGTCGCGCAAGCTCGATGGCGCAGGACAGTCCCGCCGGACCAGCACCCACGATGAGCACGTCCATCTCGAGTGCCTCCTCGGCCGGTGCATCCTGCAGAATCAATCGGTCGAGAGGGAGAACGCGCTGGTGCTGTATCGGGAGGATCCTGGACACGAGCTCGACTCCTGGAAGGAAAGACTTGGCGGCGGGTCAAATATAATGTTGCTAGGTTGGGGGGATGGATCTCGCGAAGGCAGTGCGCGACCCCTGGGTCTGGGGGCAACTGGGGCTTGTGCTCGTGATCGCGCTCGTTGCTCCGCTTGCACCGCGTTACATCAATCTGGGTTCGGTGGACTTCCTCCTGAACCGGGTTGACCATGTCTGGATTCGCAGCATGGGGGCCGGGCTCATGATCGGTGGAGCGCTGATAATGCTCTCCGGCGTACGCTCGTTGGGCCGGAGCCTCACGCCGGGCACGGAGCCCTTGGCCGGAGCGGAGCTGGTCACGACCGGAGCGTACAGCCGCCGCCGTCACCCCATGTATGCCGGCGCTGTGCTGCTCCTGTCTGGATATACCCTGGCATGGAGTAACTGGACGCTGGCGCTGATTGCAGGCGGAGTGGCTCTATGGTTTTTTGAGGCTAAAGCCCGGCGTGAGGAGCGTTGGTTGCAGGCGAGATTTCCCGACTACGAGCGCTATCGACGGCACGTCCCGCGCAGGCTCTTCTAACCGCTGCGCACCTTCTTCACCTCGGCCGTAAGCCGAGGTACGATCTCGAACAGATCGCCGACAATTCCGTAGTCCGCGACTTTGAAGATCGGGGCATCCTTATCCTTGTTGATCGCCACGATCGTCTTCGCGGTTCGCATCCCGGCAAGGTGCTGAATTGCTCCTGATATGCCTACCGCAATGTAGAGATCGGGGCTGACCAATCGTCCCGTCTGCCCGATCTGATCTGTCGGTGGCCGCCAGCCATCGTCGGTAACAGCCCGGGTGGCTCCCACCGCAGCGTTCCCGAATGCCGCCGCAAGCTCCTCCACCAGTTTGAAGTTTTCAGCCGCGCGCAGGCCGCGCCCGCCGCTCACCACGATGGAGGCCTCGCCCAGGTCCAGCTTTGCCGTTGTCCGCTGCGCCAAATCGGTCACCCGGACCCGAGACTTCTCCGGATCCATCGCCGGCTCCATCGGTTCCACGCGGGCCTCGCGCGGCTGCTCGACCGGCGTGACATACCCGGGCCGGAGGGATAGCAATGCCGGCGTCCCGGTCAACCGCAGCGTCACCATGATTTTCCCGGTGTAGGCCGGATGTCTTGCGGTCACTGCATCCCTCTCGATTTCGAAGCCGGTGACGTCCGACGCTATACTCACGCGGAGCCGTGCGGCTACTCG
>DATADG010000306.1:0-8536 GCA_036258655.1 Gemmatimonadales bacterium
CCAACAGGCCCGGCAGGACTCGAACCTGCAACCCCCGGTTTTGGAGACCGGTGCTCTACCACTTGAGCTACGGACCTATGTATGAGAGCTGAGAGCTGACTTCCAGCTCCTAGCTCGCAGGGTGGCTGACGGGAATCGAACCCGCAACCTCCGGAGCCACAGTCCGGCGCTCTAACCGATTGAGCTACAACCACCACGGGCCAGACATAATCTTAAACCAGCCCGTCAAAATACCGGGCGAAGGATCAGCGGGTCAAGGCCAAAAACGTGCAGCAAGCGCGTCGGTTTCACTTCGCTGCTGCACCGGCTCTCCCTGCACCGATGCCACCCGGAGGACGCCCCGTACTGAGTTGACCAGGAAGGGAGAACAAGCGCGGATATCCTTCCAGGTCGAGTGTCGCTCCTCCACCTGCCCCACCAGCTCCGTCAGACGGGCTCGACCGACACCGGGCAGAACCCCAAGGTCGAAGGCCGGTCCGCAGAGTCTCCCGTCTTCCCACCAAAGCACGCTACAGATTGCGGTCTCTGCAACGAACCCACCGGGGGTGAGCAGCAATGCATCGTCCGCCTCCGCTCCGCGAGCGGTGTCCAACGCTCGATCGAACTGGTTCCGATCAGTGGTCTTGTGAGGATAGGCGTGGTGCGCGACGCGCGAGATGATGAGTTTGACTGCATCCGGCGAATCAACCAGACGCTCACTCACTTGAACCCCACGCATCCCGACCTGGAGCCGGTGGATCCGGTCCGGCCCACCCTCCGGAGGCGGAAGCTCGCCCGGGAGTGGTATGCCCAAAGCCTTGCAGCTGATCGCCAGGCGGCGGAGATGCAGATGCCACAGCGGCGCTACCCCATTGCGGATCCTGATCGTCTCGATGAGCGCCAGGGGTGGGTGACGCATGGTCAGGTCACCGGAGCTGTCACTCGCCTCTCGGCCCAGCTCTTGTAGGTCGTGGCGCCGAGGATGATGGCACCGCCGAGGAGTGCCCATGCTCCGGGTGTCTCTCGCTGGATCAGCCATGCCCAGAGCGGATTCAGCACCGGCTCGAGCAGGAGAATCACCGAAGCCTCCAGGGCAGGAATTAGTCGGATGGCACTGGTGAGGAAGATGTAAGCCAACGCAATCTGAAATACACCCAGATACGCGATGATGGCCCAGTCGGACAGATCATGAGTACCGAGCGGTAACGCCATTGGAAGTGCGAGAAGAAAAGCGGTCACATTGCCTGATATTACCGCAACTACCGGAGAACCGCGCCCCTGACCGGATGCGAGCCAGCGTAGTCCGACGACCGCCAGAGCCCAGCAGAAGCCGCTGGCCACTGCAAGCAGATTTCCGCGCCTGGGATCAGGCGCGGTGACAGCCGGCTGCTCTACCCCCACAAAGAAGAGCGCCAGTCCCAATCCGACGGCCAGCATGAAACCGAGATCCTGGCGCCGGACCGGCTCCTTCAACAACCACGGAGCAAGCAACAGGAGGTATAAAGGCGCAGTGGACTGGAGGAAGATCGTGTTGGCGGCCGTAGTCAGCCGGTTAGCCAGCACGAAGAGCGTGAGGCACGCGGCGTACGCCACACCGACGAGTGCCGCCTGCCAGGTCCAGCCCTGGCGCGCGCCGCGCGTTAGCAGCAACAACGCGATGGCCGCAATGCCTGACCGGAAGCTCGCAATCTGCCAGCCGCCGAACTGAACCGCCTTGATGGCAGCGCCGCCGGTAGAAAACAACAACGCCGCCGCCAGCAACTGGAGACGGGCGAGCGAGCGAGAGGTCATGCGAGGAAGATAGAGAAGCTACTCAAAGCTACCAGGCGCCAAGGTCCGCCTTCTCTTCCTTGTCGCTATCGGCCTGTCCGCCAGTCCGCCTCTCCACCCGCCCGCTCTCTTTCTCCGCTGCTACCTGGCCGTAATTGAGCAGGGCAACCAGCAGCACGCCACCTAAGGCGTTTCCTAATACTGAGGGAACAACAAAGTCAGTGATCATACCACCCCATGTTGCCTGGCCACCAGCAGCGAGATAGAAGGCCTCGACCGAGCCGGCAATGGAGTGGCGAAAGTGCAATGCGGAAATAGGGAAAGTGCAGAGCCAGATCAGCGCAATCTGAGCTCCGGTTGACCGGGTGGAAGCAAGCAGCCAGGCCAACAGGGCCATGAGCCAACCAGCAAACACGCCTGCGTAGAGCACATGACCAAAACCGCCGGAGGTTGCCTCGGTAGCTAGCTGGTCGAGCGCTGGGCGTAGCGTTGCTTCGACCATGGGAGTTTCGGCCAGTGCCCACCCGAAGACCAGTGCGCCGACCAGGTTGCCGAAGAGCAACAGCCCCCAAAGCCGCGCCAGGTTGATGAAGCGCTCGCGGTCCCGGTGCTCCAGAAAAGGAACCACCGGCACCAGCGTGTTCTCCGTGAAGAGCTCGCTGCGGGCCATTATGACAAAGATGAACCCTAGTGGATACGCGGCGGCCGCCGCAGCCCGCCGGTGCTCGGGTGAGACCAGGTCCGATGCAAATGCACTTGCGAGAAAGCTGAAGCCCATGACGAGCCCCGCTGCCAGGGCCGACAAGAGCAGGGCGGCTGCCGGTCGCCTGATTTCCTTCTCACCCGGCTCCAGAATGTTGTCATGGATCTCGACTGCCGTGAGCCGAGTGCCGGACTCCGGTTGCTCGGTGGCCATCAAGATTCCTCACTGGATCCGCTGCTGTCATTGGATTGGCCGGGAAGGTTGACCTCATCCCCGACCACATCCTGGACGTACAGCATCTTGATCGGGACGATGGTCGCGGCGAGCATCGGCACCGCAACCAGCAGCCCGATGAACCCGAATACGAGGGACATCACGCCCTGGGCCGTTACCGTGAGCACGGGAGGTATCTCGAGGCCTCGTTTCATGAGCAGTGGAGTAACCAGATTGGCTTCCACTTGCTGGATCCCGATGTATGCGAGTGTGACATAGATGGCCTTTTCCGGCCCGTCCAGAAAGCCCATGGCAATGCCCGGCACCGCCGCGATGATCGGACCCGCGATGGGTACAAACTCGAGGAGCCCAGCGATGATGCCCAAGGCCAGGGCCGCCTTTACATCCAGGAGCAGAAGCACCACCGCGGTGAGCGCACCGACGAGGAGCATGGCGATGAATTGCGTGAACAGCCACCGGCGCAGCATCGTGGCGGTTGCGCTGAGCACCTCGCCGGCACGAGGTCGAATACGGTGAGGGAACAGGTGCATCAATCCGGCGTGATAGGTGCTCGCGTCGATCGCGACGAAGATGGCAACGAAGAGGATCAGAATGAGTCCGGCGAGCACCGCTACTGTGGACGAGAAAAACCCAAACAGGTGCCGACCAACGCCTCCAATCTGTTCGGCGAGACCCTGACCCAGTGAAGGCCCGGCCTGGGGGGTCTCCTGCTGTTGCCGCTCTCCACCTTGCCGCCCGCCCTGGTTGTCCTGAGGAGTTCGTTCAGGTTTACCGGTCTGCTCGCCCCTGTCCTGCTGAGTCGCACCGGGCTGGGTGCCGGCGGGAGCGACCTTCTCCAACACCTCGGTGACCCCTTGCTGCCGCTCCTGGACCCAGCGCTGAATCTTGCCGATCGCTTCAGGCAACTGGGTCCTCAGCTCTTGCACCTGCTTCGTGATGCTCGGCGCGGTGGCTGCCCCGATGCCGACGAGTGCTCCAAGGAAGGCGAGCACGATGAGAATAGCGCCGAGTCCGCGAGGCACGCGCCGGCGCTCCAGCCAATTCACCCCGCTGGTGAGCGCGAGTCCGAACAGTATGCCGAGAAAGGTCAGCAGTACCACCGAGCGACCGACCCAGAGCAGCTGCAGCGCGATATAGACGCCGGCGACGATGGCGACGGTCCGCAGGATGTCGCGGCTTCGCCATCCACCCGTCCGATCGCGCTGCTGGCCTGGTGTGGTCACGCTCGGATCATGCGGGGTTCGCGCTCATCCAACCAGCTCGCGGCGATTGCCAGCGCGGCGATCAGATAGGCGAGCCCGCCGGGCACCCACATGATCACGCCTGCCAGCTGCTGGTCCTCCAGCGGAGTCAAACCCCACGGGACGGTGGTCGAGTCGTACAGCGGATACCAGACGCGGGTAGAAAAGGTAAGCAACGCTCCCAGGATGCTCGTGTGCACCGCTGTGATGAAGAGGTAGACCAGGGCGATCGGTCTCCCGATTCGCCCCTCGCGTCCCCGCAGCAGCGACCACCAGAAGAGGAGACCGGTTCCGAGGAAGCTGCTGTGTTGGAGGGTGTGCACCGTGTCGCTGGTCACGCTCAGCTGATACAGTGCTGGTACGTGCCACAACCAGATCGCGAGGGCGTGGAGGATCCAGGTGACGTGGGGTGAGGTCACATTCTCCCAGACGTCTCGGACGAGGCCGAACGCCGCCACCCTGCCCAGCGACCGCCGCCAGCTCGGCGGCACCGCCCAAATGAAAGCCACGAGAGGACGGCTGAGGACGAGGAGCGGCGCCGCTGCCGCCATAAGCAGCTCGTGCTGGGCCATGTGCGCAGAGAAGAGGACCTCACCCACACGGTGAAGCGGGGAGATCAGCGATGCCAGCAGCAGGAGCCAGCCGGCGCCGAATGCCCAAGCTTCCCACGCCTGCACTCCTCTGCCGGCACCAGCGCTTCGCCAGACGGCACGAGCCCCGCGCAGATACAGCCAGCCGGCGATCGCGAGCGCACCGACCACCACAGGCTCGAAGCTCCAGGCGGACCAGAGGTCGTGCGGTGCCAGAGGCTGGCCGTCGTGGGCGTGAGCCGGAAAGGCGTGAAGAGCTGAAGCTGCGGAAGTGGAAACTAGCATGGATCGAGGAACAGGCTGGGCAACCAGAGCGCAAGGATCACCAGGACAAATCCGCCACTCGCCAACAGCCCTACCTTTGCCATGAAGCGACTCCGGGCCGCGTGCTCCGCCGTGTCCGTGCGGCGTGCAATCACCCAGGTCCGCCACTCCCGCCAGGCAAAGAAGGTCCCACCAAGCGCAAGCAGCAGCGCACCGGTGTGGGCCAGGTGGACCGGAAGCAGGTTACCGGCGTCACAGGCGCGCGGCACCAGCATGTAGGCCACTTCGAGCTCGATCAGAAAGGCGACCGGCGCGAGCAGGTTGCCCAGCCACTGAGCCGCGATGCCGGTGCCGTCCTCCACTCTGATGTCGTTGTCGATGGACATGCTCAGCGTCCTACATGAAACGCGGGCTCAGGTAGACAATGACATACAACGGAATCCAGGTCGCCACCAGGAAGTACCAGTAAAAGGTTACGTCGGTGGCATCGGAGATGTGGCGCTCGAGACGTCGCTTGCTGTAGAGAATCCCGAGCAGAACCGCAGTCTCCAGAACATCCACGAGAAGCAGTGTCGTGTGAAAGCCGACCAGCGTCCAGACGACGGACCCATAGGCGTTGGTGTCCCACCGGACATTCAGGGCCAGGAACTCCTGCCAGCGAATGACCACGGCGACGATCTCGAACCCCAGCGCTACGAGCAGCCATCGGCGGAGCCGCGGTACATCGATCCGGTATGCCGCCCGATCCGCCAGCACCACGGGAACGAGGCTGGCCAGCAACAGGATCACCTGCACCGTGGGCCAGAAGAGGTCCGGCCGCAGAATGTGCTCCGGTGGCCATGCCGCGAAGTTGCGCCGGAGGTAGAAATACGCCACGACCGCGATAAAGAGGGTCGTCCCCTCAATGGCCATGAAGCCGACCGTGCCCCACCAGGCCAGGCTGCGGTGGCTGAAGGTGGTGGTCGGCAGAGTCGAGGCGTCGAGCGCCGGGCGCACTGCTGTCACGAGGACTCCTGCAGTTTCTGCTCCTCGTATTCCTTCCGATTGGGCCAGCCCCAGACAACACAGGCAACGGTCAGGAGCGCGCCTCCAACCGGAAGGCCCCAGGGGGTGAAGATGAGCATGATGAACGTGACCCCGGTGGCGACAGCGGTAAGCAGGGGCGTGATGCTTGCATTGGGGTGGCGGTGACGTGAATCGGGCCGTGCGTCGAGGAGCGTCGTGATCAGCACCTCGCGCATATCGGTACGGAGCCCGGTGACAACGGGAATATCGGGCGGGCGGTTCCATAGCGGGGAGCGGCTCTGAACCACCGGGATATAAGGGAAGTTGTAGCTCGGTGGTGGCGAGCTGGTAGCCCACTCGAGCGTTTCCGCCTCCCAGGGGTTATCACCCGCGCGCAGGCCTCGAGCCGCGCTTCGAATCACGTTGATCAGGAACACGCCCACGCTGGCTGCGATGGTAACTGCGCCGATGGACGCGAGGAGGTTCAGGTCTCCCCACCCGGTGCCCGCGAGATAGGTGTACACCCGGCGGGTCATGCCATCGAGACCCAGCTGGTGCATGGGGAAGAACGTCAGGTTCACTCCAATGAAAAACAGGGCAAAATGCCACCGGCCCAGCTTCTCGCTCAGCAGTCGTCCAGTCAGCTTGGGAAACCAGTAGTAGAACGCGCCGAACAGCGGTGCGACCGCGCCGCCGATCAGCACGTAATGGAGATGCGCCACAATGAAGTAGGTATCGTGCGCCTGCCGGTCGAACGGCACGGATGCAATCATGACGCCGGTGAACCCACCGATGATGAACAGCACCACGAAGCCGAGCACGAAGAGGAACGCCACTGAAAAACGTGGCCTCCCGGCCCAGATCGTCGCGATCCAGCAAAAGATCTGCACCCCACTCGGAATCGCGATCATCATGCTGGCGGCGGTGAAGAAGCTCTGGGCCATTTGCGGTACGCCGGTGGCAAACATGTGGTGCACCCACAGGCCGAACCCCAGGAAGCCGGTCATGATCAGCGAGAGCACCATGACCGGGTAGCCGAAAATCTCACGGCGGGTAAACGCAGTCACGATCTGGGAAACCATGCCGAGGGCCGGCACGAAGATGATGTAGACCTCGGGATGGCCGAAGAACCAGAACAGATGCTGCCAGAGCAGCGTGTCGCCCCCTTCCGCCGGATTGAAGAAGTGGGTGGCAATCAGCCGGTCCATGGCGAGCATGATGCTGGCGGTCGCAACCCACGGCATGGCAAAGAGAATCATGAACGAGGTGACCAGCTGGGCCCAGACGAAGAGCGGCATCCGTCCCAAGGTCATGCCGGGAGCCCGATGCTTGAAGATGGTGACGATGATCTCCACGGCAGCCACCAGCGCTGCGATTTCGGTGAAGGTGACGGTCTGGGCGAAAATGTCGACCCGCTTGCCAGGTGAGAACTCGGGTCCCGCGAGGGGGACGTAACTGAACCAGCCGGTATCCGGCCCGGTGTTGGTAAAGAGTCCGGCGTAGAGCAGGAGCCCACCGATCAGGTACACCCAATACCCGAACGCGTTCAGGCGGGGGTAGGCAATATTCCGCGCCCCCACCATGAGCGGGACGAAATAGATGCCCATCGCGTTCATCACCGGCACCGCGAACAGGAACATCATGGTCGTCCCGTGCACGGTGAAGAGCTGGTTGTAGAGATCGGGTCCGACCAGGTTGTTCTCCGGCCGCGACAGCTGGAGCCGCATCAGTGCGGCGTTGAGACCGCCGAGGATGAAGAAGATGATTGCGGTGACGATGTAGCGCTTGCCGATCGATTTGTGATCCACCGTGGTGAGCCAGCCCCAGAGCCCGGTGTGCTCGCGGTAGGCGTGCTCCAGCTCTCTGCGGAGCCGGTCCTCGTCAGCCGGTGTGTGGTCCCGGTGGGGGAGTGGCTGAGCGCTCACTCGAGTGTCTCCAAGTACGCCAGCAAGGCCTGGAGGTCATCCGAGCCCAGTCGAACCGGCGGCATCAGCGCGCCCGGTTTAATGCCTTGAGGATCGAGGATCCAGCCGGCCAGGTTCTCACGGGTGTTCGGCAGCGTTCCCGCAGCGATAGTACGGCGACTCGCCAGATGGGTCAGATCCGGACCGACCCGGCTCCCCGCCGGAGTGCCGGCGATGGCGTGGCACATCACGCAGGGAGACGCGAGAAAGACTTCCTGTCCTCGCCTGGCGAGAGGGTGAGTGGGAGTCCGTGACGTATCCCGCTGCCGGTCCAGCCAGCGGGCGAAGCTGTCCGGGTGCTCGGCGATCACCAGGAAGGCCATCTTGGCGTGCTGGTGGCCGCAGAACTCTGCGCATTGTCCGCGGTAGACGCCGGGCGTGTCGGCTTGAAACCAGAGGCTCGTCTCATCGCCCGGAATGAGATCCCGCTTCCCACTCAGGTTCGGCGCCCAGAGGCTGTGGATGACATCGGCCGACCGAAGTTCGAAGACCACGGGACGACCCACCGGGACGTGGATTTCGTTGGCGGTCGTCACCCAGTTCTGCGGCAGCGAATCACGGTAATGCACCTCCCACCACCATTGATGCCCGGTCACCCGGATTTGCAGCGCATCCTGGCCGGGACCAGCGGTGATTGCACGCCCGGTCGCAAGGTCGGCGATCAGGAAGGCAAACAGGATGACGATCGTGAGAGCGGTGGCGCCCAGAACTGAGAACCGAAGCGACCGTTCCCGGCCTGGACTATCCGTTACCTCGCCGGGCTGCCGCCGACGAAACGTGGCCCAG
>DATADG010000307.1:0-6981 GCA_036258655.1 Gemmatimonadales bacterium
CGACTCAGCCGGCCCGCACCCAGGATGACCGGCGGCTGTTCCCGGCTGAGTCGGCAAAAGGATTTCCCAACCCTCCTACGTGCCTTTGCGGAGGTCCGCCGCTGCCGGCAGTGCCGCCTGATGATAGTGGGTGAAGGGGAGGAGCGGTCACGGCTTGAAGCTCTCGCGCGGGAGCTCGGTGTCGCCGACGATGTTGCACTGCCCGGCTTCCGGGAGAACATCATGGCCTATCTGGCCGCGTCTGCGTTGTTCGTGCTCTCGTCGGCCTGGGAAGGGCTTCCCACCGTGCTGATCGAGGCAATGGCCGCTGGCACCAGGGTAGTTTCCACCGACTGCCCCAGCGGGCCCAGGGAAATCCTGCAGAACGGCCGGCTCGGGGCTCTGGTGCCGACCGGCGATTCGTCGGCCCTCGCCAGCGCAATCATGGCTGCACTGGACCAGCCACGCGAGACGGTAGCACCGGAGTTTCTGAAGCCTTTCACCAGGGATGCCGCAGTGGACAATTATCTCCAGCTGATCGAGAGCGTATGAACAGGGTGGCGTACGGAGCTCTCTGGCTCTTCGTGTTCTCCGTCCCCTGGGAGAGGGTTCTTGTCATAACTGGAGTGTCAGTCGGAAGCCGGATCGCGGGAGCACTGGCACTGCTCCTGGCGCTGCTCGCGGTCGTCATTTCCGCAAGGCTCCGCCGCTGGCGTGCCTTCCACATCTGTGCGCTCCTCTTCGTCATCTGGGTCGGCTTTGGGGTCATGGTGCTCCAGCCTGAAGAAGTGCCCAAGAAGTTCTACACATTTGTGCAGCTCTTCCTGGCGATATGGATGATCTGGGAGCTCGCCCCGGACCGGCGGCGTCAGGTTGGCCTGCTCATCGCATACATGCTCGGCGCGTACGTGGCTGCGCTCGACACGATCTACATCTTTGCACGGGAGGGAGGATCGCTCAACCGCTTCGCCTCAGCCGGCGCAGATCCCAACAGTCTGGCGATGAACCTTGCGCTGGGCCTCCCCATGGCCTGGTATCTCGGCATGAGCCATCACCGGGCGCTGGTCCGATGGATCGGTCGTGCGTACCTCCCGATCAGCCTCCTCGCGATCACTCTCACCGGCTCTCGCGGCGGGATGATCACGGCATTCCTTGCGCTCCTAATTGTGCCGCTCACGCTCCCGAACCTTTCGCCCGGAAAGGTAGTGACCGCGATTGCGCTGCTCGTTCTCTCCGGCGCGCTCACCGTAGCGTATGTCCCCGAGAACATCGTCGAGCGCCTGGCGACCACGGGGGAATCAGTGCAGAGCCTCAGCCTGGGCGGGCGTTTCCGGCTGTGGCGGGCAGGCATGCATGCCTTCTTCGATCAACCGCTCATGGGATATGGAACCTCCGCGTTCAGGCGGGCCATTACTCCGGAGCTGGGCTATATGGCTCAGGTGGCCCACAACTCCTATCTCTCCGTTCTGGTCGAGGAGGGGCTCGTTGGACTGTTGCTCTTCCTGAGCATCATCGGGATGGTATTTCTCGATACTTTCCGGCTTCCCCGGCTGGAGCGACGGTTCGCTCTGGTCCTCCTGGCGACCCTCTGTGTTGCTATGCTGCCGCTCACCTGGGAAGATGAGAAGCCGGTCTGGATCGTCATGGCAGCCCTGGTTGGGCTGTCGCATGCTGCTGACGTACGACGTCCCGCCAGACCGCTCCGCCAGTTCGTCCCGCGGCCGGTCGGAGTCGGAGGTCCCGCTGCAGCAGGGCATACCCGAAGCCATTGGACCACTATGCCGACAAATACCCGACGGGACGGCAGGACGTGATGCCCAGAGTGAGTGTGGTCACCACTGTATACAACGGGATGCCATACCTTGAGCGGGCGGTTCCGGGCATCCTGGCGCAGTCGTTCGAGGACTTCGAGTTCATCCTGGTGGACGATGGCTCGACGGACGGGACCCTCGCCGAGTTACGTAAACTGGAGCTGCGTGATCCGCGGGTTCGGGTCTTTGCGCCTGGACGCCTGGGGGCCGCGAAAGCCGTGAACTACGGTGTGGCACAGGCACGCGGAGAATACATCGCGCGGCAGGATTTCGACGACGAGAGCTTCCCCGATCGCCTCCGGCTCCAGGTCGCGTTGCTGGACGCAAACCCGGAAGTCGGGCTGGTCGGTGGGTATTACGTCCTGGTGGATGAGCGACGGGGCGAGCGCTACGTCCGTATGCCTCCGACCAAACATCGCGACATTGTGGCCGCCATGGCCCGCTATATCCCTATTGCCCACACAACGGCGACGTTTCGACGACGCGCATGGGCCGAAGCCGATGGATACCCTGTCGTGAAGAATCTCATTGATCTGCGATTCTATTTGCGGATTGGCAAGCTGGGGTGGCGCTTTGCTAACGTGCCTCAAATCATCGGCAAACACTATGTGCACGACTCCAGCTTCTATCACAGCACTCTTACATACATCGAGCGGCAGCGGGATCTCGCTCAAGTCCAGGCCGAGGTGGTGCGCGAGCTCCGGCTGCCGAGCTGGATGTATCTGTTCGCGTTGGGCCGCCATGCCTACGCGTATATCCCTCCCGGTATGAAGCGAATCGTCCGGCGAGGGATGATGGGCATGCGGGAGCGCGACGTGTGAGAATTCTCCTGCTGTCCACCAGCATGGGTATGGGTGGTGCGGATAAGCTGATCCTGACCGCCGCCCGGACCATGCAAGCTCACGGACATGAAGTTCAGATCGTCTCGCTCACCGAACTGGGTCCCATGGGTTTGGAGGCCCAGGCACTCGGGATTCCCACGGAATCGCTGGAAATGCGACGGGGTGTTCCCGACCCGCGAGGAATGCTGCGCCTGGTCAGTCTGGTCCGCTCATGGCGTCCCGACGTAGTGCACAGCCACATGGTGCACGCCAACCTCATGGCTCGAGTGCTGCGCCTGTTCGTGCGAGTGCCGGCCCTGGTCTCGACCATCCACAATATCTACGAAGGCGGACGCCTGTTGATGGCAGGCTACCAGTTCAGTAATGGCCTGGTGGACCACATGACGATTGTCAGCGAAGCGGCTGCCGAACGCTTCGTCCGTGAACGCATCGTACCCCGGGAGCTCCTCACCGTGATTCCGAACGGTGTCGATACCGACCTGTTTCGAAATGTGCCGACCGAAGCCAGGCACTCGCTGCGTCACTCGTGGGGACTCGAGCAGGAGTTTATCTGGTTGGCGGTCGGGCGATTCGAGATTGCCAAGGACTATCCTACCATGCTGCGCGCTTTCGCCGCCGTTCACGAGCAGGAACCTCGGTCGGGTCTCCTGCTGGTCGGCCGCGGGTCGCTGCAAAAGGAGGCCGAGGCGCTGGCCGCCGAACTTGGGCTGGCCTCGGCTGTTCGCTTCCTCGGCGTCCGGCAGGATGTGCCGGAGGTGATGAGCGCCGCAGATGGCTACGTAATGTCGTCCGCCTGGGAAGGAATGCCGATGGTGCTCTTGGAAGCGGCCGCCGCGGCCCTACCAATTGTTGCGACAGACGTGGGTGGAAATCGGGAAGTGGTGCGTGGCAATGAAAGCGGGTACCTGGTGCCGCCACGCGATCCTGATGCTCTGGCGGACGCCATGCGTCGACTCATGCATCTAGGCGATGCTGAGCGACGCGCTATGGGGCACCGTGGTCGCGACCACGTGCGTCTCCACTACGGACTCGAACGGGTGGCCGAGGACTGGGAACGCTTGTACCTGGACGTGTTGGCTCGAAAGAAGCTGACACTGGCGGCCCAGGCGTTGACCTGAGCCCGCTCTCGCTCAGGAAGTCGCTGCGGCTTCAGCCGTCGGGGTCGGGGGGCAGCGGAACACCTGGAGATAATGTTGCCTAAGGTCCACCCGTCCTACCCCTTCCCAATGACGTAACTGGCAGTGCTCGAATATCCATTTGCTTAGACCACCGCGCTCCAGCTTTGTGCGAAACGGATGCGAAGGTGCCGGCGCAACGATCCAAATCCCGCCATTCGATCCCGCTTGACGTAGCTCCTCCGCAGCCGCTCCCAAATCTGCTCCTGAACGGAGCTTGCGGACCTCGGTCGCAGGCAGATAGTGCGTCGTCACCATGTACTGGTCGGAGAATACGAGGTCGGAAGCCCCGAGACGGGGCGTAAGCCATTGGGCCACTCCCTTGAAATCATACCGCCGGCCATCCCGCATGTCCGAGAGCAGCGTCGGCATGCCCGAGGCGACGAATATCCCGGTCAGAGTCGCCGGAATCAGCCAGCGTGGGCGCCGGCCCCAGTCGAGACGGCCGATGCGCTCGAGGAAAACGCCGGCACCGATGAAGAAAATCGGCGTGGTGGGCAGCAGATAATACTGTGACACCGGGGCGCGCAAAGACAGCAGCGCAAGGAAGACAACGGGGAACACAGCCAGGCTGATAAGGTATGCTGCCAACCTGCGGTCCCGCTCGCGCCAGAGCAGGTAGAGGCCAACCATACCACCGAGCGCGACCGGCACAGTGAGGCTCTCCAGGTACGCGGCAAGATAGAAAATCTGCTTGAGCCCGGGCGGGGCTGGGGGTCGCTGAAGGAACTGGCCCGTTCCGGGATTCCTGTCGTGCTGAACGATCCAGCCGTACAGAAGGGGAACGAACCGGATGGCCACGATGATCGCCAGGACGGCTGCGCCGAATACGGCCCAGCGGAAGCTCTTTCGGCTCCACAGCTGGCGCAGCCGGCTCGGCCGCAGATAGCTCGCTGCGATCCAGACGGCGGGCCCGCCAAGCAACAGGATCGAGACTGGATGGGCGAGGACGGCCAGGATCGCCGTGACAATACCCACGACGAGCATCGTGCGATTTCGGTCCCGAATGCCTAGATACAGGGCGAACGGGTACACCGCCGACAACAGGAAAACCAGCGACCAGTACCGGGCCAGCTGGGAATACATGACATGCAACGGGCTCAGCGTGAGGAGGAGAATGCAGAAAAGTGCCGCGCCGGTGCCGACCAGCCGCCGGGCCACGAAGTAAAGCACAGGGATGCCCAGCACACCAAACAAGGCGGGCAGCAGCCTGAGGCCGAACTCGTCGAGCGGCAACAGCGGCCGAACGAGAAAGTAATTCAGCAGGTACCCAAGCGGGCGAGGATTGCCGAACTGCGGTCGCACCGAGTCCCGCAAGGTAAACATTTCCGTGGCTTGGAAGCTCCAGTCACCGAGCTGCCAAAACCGCACCAAAGCGCCGAGAAGGGTGAGCGCGGCTACCAGCCACACGGCCCGCCGGTCAAGCAAATCGCCGCGCAGCACACCGCCACCGGGTTGATGCCAATGCTCCACCGGCTGATTCCGATCCTCTACTACGTGCATGTCAGCCTCGACTGAGCAGTCTCGGTGAGCGGCGATGATGAGTCGACCCCGCTTCCGCAAGCGAGATACTTCGCGCAGGCGAATGAACTCTAACATGGTTCCTGGCCGCACGATCCGTGCCCCTCGCCCGGGGAACCGACAGCAGATCGGAACTTCGGTCTTGACAAACGTGACGTAGCTCACGATCCTGTATGCGGCGCGAGCCATTGAGATAACGAGATGACGCCATCCTGGTGATCATTCCATCGCGCCCTGCACGACTAGCCCCATAGTCTCAGCGTCACCTGTAGGTCAAACACGATTATAGGGATTGGGCAGACTGACTGCCTGTCCCCTACCGGGTGTAAGTCAGCCTCGATGAGCCACCGCCTTGGCCGCGCCAGGTGCTGGCCCCTCGCCTGATACCCGGCGAACACTTCCCACACCCACTGTGACGGAGAGGACAACTGCATTATGACCAGTGCCTTTGAGTTTGCCCGGTGGGCGGCTCGACTTCGAACGCCGTTGTTGTTAGCGCTCATAGGGATCCTCGCATCCTGCGACAACGAAGAGCCCCTTTCCCCCACCAACACTTCAGACGCCGCGGACGAGGTTCAGGAAATCGCGGGGCCGGACTTTACCAACAGCTTCAGGGGTGGAATTCCGTTCGGCACCTTCAGGTTGCCCACGAGCGAGTTCGGAGCGCGCTACGATGGCGCCGTGCGCAACCTCTCCCCGAGCCATCTGCTGCGAGAGCTGAGGGCCATCAAGCAGCGCGGCGGCAAAGTCATCGTGATGTTTGCCGGGCCGGAGCATTATTACAAGACCAATGGCTATTTCAGCCTGACCAAGTGGAAGGCGCGGATCAACCGCTATCGTAAAATCAACTTCTCTTCCTACATCAAAGACGGCACGATCATCGGCCACTACCTGATCGACGAGCCGAATGATCCCCGGAACTGGAGGAATCGGCCGATTCAGCCATCGACCCTGGAAGAGATGGCCAAGTTCAGCAAGCAGATCTGGCCCAACATGCCGACCGTGATCCGTACCTGGCCTGCATACTTTGCCAAGAAGGGCAGTCCCCGCCGTTATCGGTACCTCGATGCCGCCTGGGCTCAGTACGAGGTCCACCGATTCCCCAACGTCAACGAGTTCGTTAGAAGCAATGTCGCCACCGCGCGGGCGAACGGACTGGCGCTGATTATCGGCATGAACATCATCCACGGTGGCCGGAGCAGGCGTACCCAAATGACCGCGGACCAGATCAGAACCTACGGGTCGCGGCTGCTGGAAAGCACCTATCCCTGCGCCTTCATCAGCTGGCAATACCGTGATTACTACATGAAGAACCGCGGTGTCCAGCAGGCCATGGCCCAGCTCCGGCGTAAGGCGAAGAGCCGCCCCTCGAAGAGCTGCTGGGGCGCCGGCAGGCGCGGTGGTGGCTGATCACGACGATTGATCCTCGAGCAAGAGCAAAGGCCGCGGGTTCCCCCCGCGGCCTTTGTCTTTCTCACCTCCCAGGCTTACCAGCCGCCGCGCCGTCGCAGGATCACGGGGACCGTCTTGAGCATGATGCGGAAGTCTTCTGCCACCGACTGGCGGCGGATGTAGTCCAGGTCGTAGTGCACCTTGGTCCGTACGTCCTCCAGCGAGCGATCGTAGTGGTGGTTGATCTGAGCCAGCCCGGTG
>DATADG010000308.1:0-10040 GCA_036258655.1 Gemmatimonadales bacterium
GGTTTCAAGATCGCTGAGCTGGATCTCGAAGAGCGGGGAATGGGTGATCTGATCGGCGCACGACAGTCGGGTGGTTTTGAGGTCCGGCATGCTCGCCTGCCGGAAGACGCCGATCTCCTGGCCCGCGCCCGCGATCTCGCCAACACCATCATCGCCGGATCACCAGCGATGATGGTGCTGGCGAGATCGCGGGCGCGGGCCAGGAGATCGGCGTCTTCCGGCAGGCGAGCATGCCGGCCCTCGAAACCACCCGACTGTCGTGCGCCGATCAGATCACCCATTCCCCGTTCTTCGAGATCCAGCTGAGCGATCTTGAAACCGTCCTGGGTAGCAGCAAAGCTGTGGAGCCGGTCAGGCGACGGTCCATCAACGAGCAGAATGCAATAACTCTCTTCACCGCCACGACCAATCCGTCCCCGGAGTTGATGCAGCTGCGCCAGACCAAAGCGGTCGGGGTGTTCGATGACCATGATGCTGGCATTGGGAACATCGATCCCCACTTCAATGACCGTAGTGGCGACCAGCACGTTCAGCTCGCCCTGCCGGAACTGCCGCATGACCTTGTCCCGCTCCTCTGCTTTGAGGCGCCCATGGACCAGACCGACACGCAGCTCGGGCCACCGTGCCGCGAGGGTCTGGTGCATGGTCGAGGCGGCCCGCAGATCGGCGCGCTCCGATTCCTCGATGACCGGCAAGACGACGTACGCCTGACGCCCTTTACTACACTCGCTTTCGATGAAGTCGAGCACGCGCTCACGCTGGCGACTACTCCGAACGGCAGTCCGGACGCTGCCCCGTGCCGGTGGCCGCTCCCGCAGGGTGGAAATGTCCAGATCACCATACAGCGTGAGCGCAAGGGAACGTGGAATTGGCGTTGCAGTGAGCAGCAAAACGTCGGGAGCGGCACCTTTGCCAATGAGGGCTGCCCGCTGTTCCACTCCGAAGCGGTGCTGTTCATCGATGACGACCAGACCGAGTCGGTGAAAGCCCACACCTTCTTGCAGCAGCGCGTGGGTACCCACGACCAGACGCGTCTGACCGCCGGCCAGGCGACGCCGGACCGCAGCCTTTTCCCCAGCCGTCTGGCGGCCGAGCAGCATGTCGGCCCGGAGATGAAGCGGCTCGAGCAGCTGGTTCAGGGTTGCGGCATGCTGCTCGACCAGCAGCTCGGTCGGGGCCATCAAGGCGGCCTGGAACTCATTCTCGATTGCCAGCAACATGGCGAACAGAGCTACCACTGTTTTTCCGGTCCCAACGTCTCCCATCAACAGACGGTGCATCCTGTCGGGAGCCGTCATGTCAGCAACGATCTCGCGGAGCGCACGCTGCTGGTCGCTGGTCAGCTCCCATGGCAGGGTCTCTCTCAAGCGAGTTGTCAGGTCCCGCCGCAGACTGAACGCAACGCCCGTCCGGTGGCGCTTGGCTACGGACCGAGCCCGGATCAGCATCAGCTGCAAGTCCAGGAGTTCGTCAAATGCCAGTCGTCTCCGGCCCCGCTCGGCTTCAGAGACGGAAACCGGACGGTGCACCGACCGGAGAGCATCGGAAAGGCTCGGGAGATCCAGACTATGCCGGATAGTCTCAGGAAGGGCATCGCTAGACAAAGCGATGAGCCCATCCAGGTGACGTTCTATCAGTGAGCGAATCACTTTGTGGCTGAGTCCTTCGGTGGCTGGATACACCGGGAGAACCTTCCCTTCGATCAGCGGGTCGCGCTCGTTCTCCCCATCAGCCAGGATGACGAACTCGCGGGGCGCCATCTGGCGCCCGTGATAGAATCGAACGGGTCCGGAAACCAGCATCGTCTGCCCGACGGCGATCGTCCGGTCGAGGAACGGCTGTCCGGGCCACACACACTCCAAGAGCCCACTTTCGTCGCGCAATACGGCATGAAAGATCCGAAGCCCACGACGGGTAGGCAGTACCCCTTTGGCCACCACCCGGCCGACGCACGCGACGTCGGATCCAACTTCAGCGCGCGCCAGAGGCGTCAGAGTGGAAGCGTCGATGTAACGGTGAGGAAGGTGCCACAGGAGATCCCGGGCGGTGCGGATGTCCAGGCGGCTGAGTGCTTCGGCCCGCCGCTCACCAATTCCTTTCAGGAACTGGACCGGCGTATCCAGGCGGAGCGGGGCTGCTGCGGAACGTCCTGCCACGAAGATCTATGACGCCACGGCGGGCGCCTCGGCAAGGAGATGCTCGGCGAACTTTTCGGGATCGAAGAGCTCGAGGTCCTCCAGGAATTCACCTAGACCAACGAACCGAATGGGCAGCCCGAGCTCGCGTCGAAGAGCTGCGACGGCACCACCCCGTGCGCTCCCATCGAGCTTGGTGACGATAATCCCGGTGGGCGTTACCGCCTGGGAGAACAGCTTTCCCTGCTGAACTGCATTCTGGCCCACGGTACCATCCACCACCAGGAGCGTCTCATGCGGTGCGCCGGGAAGCCGACGCCCAACCACCCGGGTGATCTTTCGCAGCTCCTCCATCAAGCCTTCCTGGGTGTGAAGCCGCCCCGCCGTATCGATGATCACCGTATCGAGCCCCCTGGAGGTGGTTGCCTCGACGGCATCGAAGGCGACTGCTGCCGGATCTCCGCCGGGAGACCCGGCCACGCAGGGGACCCCGATCCGGTTGGCCCAGATCTGAAGCTGTGCGATTGCGCCCGCCCGGTAGGTATCGGCGGCGCAGAGGAGCACCTTCTGCCCATTCCGCTGAAGCCGCCAAGCGAGCTTGGCAGCGGTCGTGGTCTTCCCACTCCCATTGACGCCTACGATCAGAACGACAGTTGGCCCGGACAAGGCACGAACGATCTCACCGGGAGCGTCGTCCGATCGGAGCATGGCGACCAAACGATCCTGCAGTGCACGCCTGAGATCCGCCTCGGTCTTGAGCTTTCCGCGGCGGACTTCGTTCTCGAGCGCTTGCGTCAGTTCGACTGTCGCGGCAACGCCGAAATCAGCCTCGATCAGCACGCGTTCAAGGTTCTCCAGATCTTCGGCGTTCAGACCGCGCATGAGCGCGCCGACGTCGGTCAACGCCAAACGCTTGATCCGGGACCAGACGCTGCCCTTCTCGCCGCCCACCAGTCTGTTGGGCTTCATCATCCAACTTTCATTTAAGTGCTACCTGAATTTACACCTCAACGAAGCCCCAACCGGCGCCTGGCGTACCACTCTCCCGAAAGGGCTATCACACAAAGAGCAAATAGCCAGAGCCAATCGCGGGACGAGGAGCGGCCTGAAGGTGGTCGTACTCGTGCCTCGTGTGGAGTAAGGGTCATTGGACGGGGAAGGAGCTCATCCGAATAGGCCTCCACCGCAACCATCCCTGCTCCCCCTGTTTCCTGCCGATAGGAGTATTGGCCCGGAGCCAACCACACGCTGGCTCTGCCACTCCCGTCGAACTTCAAGGTGTCAATGTGCTGCCGAGCACCGGACCAGCGAACGGCAACCGGCTGTGGGATGCCGCTGCCAATCCACTCGAAGACGATCGGCCGGCCGCTGGCAACTACCGGCTGGCGGGGACGGGCAACTCCTTGCGCTGAATCCACGCCTGCCAAGAGCCAGCTGACAGTGGAAGCCACCCATGACCGATAGCTTTGCTCACTGGACCCGCCGCGGAAGGCCCACCGCCACAGTCCGTCCGTTGCGACCGTAACTTCTCGCACGCGCCCAACCTCGGTTCCGAAGACCGCGGGCCGCTGGGCCCCTCGCCGACCGAGCTGGGCAGACAACGCCACCCAGGCACGGGCCCCCGGGTCAATGGGAGTGAGCTGGATTGCGGGAGGAAACGAGTCCACCGGCTGCCCCAGAAATGCGCCAGCCACCGGTGAGTCGCCTCGGACGCTGAGATACCAGTCTCCCGCCTGGGGTGTCTCACCAGTCTCACCACTGGGCCAGATCCACACCCCTCGCGCGCGGCTTCCGGTTCGCATGCCTGACGCCCTGCCCTTGAGCACCAGCAAATCGGCCTGGCGAGCAGCTCGTCGGACCGCGACAACCGACACGGGCCGCAGATCGGCCATGCCCCGCCAGCTTCGTCCATCCAAACTGATGAACCCCCGCACCGGCAGCTTACTTACCTCGCGAACCGTGCGATATAGAAAGCGGCTGTCCCAATCAGGAGGTGCCGCGAGCAGGACAACGCCTGGCGTCGGCGTTACCGTCACTCGGTGCAGCCGCGTGTCTGTGCGAGGCTCGGAATCGCTGTGAGCAACCAGGGAGACCCGAAGAAGGTGGTCGCCTGCAGACAACCCAGTGGAAGGGACAGAAATCCGAACCCGTCCGCCGGGGCTGCGCGCGAGGTTCACGGCTTGCTGCGCGAGTCGCTTCGTACCGGCAGAGACCTGGAAGGTCACGGTGTCTCGGGTCGGTTCTCCAAACTGCTGGATCGAAATCTCCAGGGCGATCGAGTCGCCGGCAGCAATCCGTTCGGGCCCGGCGACGCGAGTAATAGCCATGTCAAAACGCTGCCGGCGGGGAAAGAGCCGGATGCCGCTTCGAGACAGAATATCCGGGGGAATTTCCCGCACATCCTCGATCTCGCCATCGCTCACGATGATGATGGGGCGGTCGGATGCAGCGGCAGCCAAAAGGGCCGGGGCCAGCAGTGAGCGGCCCCTCACGGGAATGGAATCCGAGCGGGCGCGCTCATCACCGAACGTCCGCACCTCGCCCCACCGAGCTGCCGAGTCCCGGGCCTCGTTCCAGTGACCCCCCGCCGAAGACATGCTCAGCGAAGCGTCCAGCAAAACCAGTGGACGCGCGGGTGTTCCTCGAACCTCACAACTGAGATTCACCAGGAGCAGCCCGAGCGCTCCCCACGCCATGGCACGGAAGACCATCGGAATGATTGAGCGACGGCCAAGTCGTTCCAAACCAAAATAGGTGAGCGCAGCGAACGTGGCAGCGAGAACTACAACAACGACTGCGGTGAGCATCAACGCGCAGGCGCACAGCTTGCGGCTCTCAAGCCCTCTCGCAAGCTGAAATGGCCCTCATATAAGGCACGACCGACAATAATCCCGGATAGTCCGGCCTTGCAGGCATCAGCAATGTGGGCCGGGCTCGCGACCCCACCGCTCGCGATCACCCGAGCTCCGGTGCGCTGGAGCGCCATGGCTCCGAACAGATCGGGTCCCGACAGCATTCCATCACGTTGAATATTGGTGTACACCAGCGTTCCGATTCCTTGCGCCACCACCTGGCTAGCGAGCTCTGCGGGTCGGAGCGGGGATAGCTCGGTCCAGCCGCGGATCGCTACGAATCCGTCTCTCGCATCGACGGCAACGGCCAGGGATTCAGCTCCGAATGCCTCTACTGCTGCAGGAATGAGATCCGCCTGCATGGCCGCGGCCGTCCCAACCACCACCCGGGATGCGCCAATTTCCAGTACACTGCGTACCAGCTCCAGATCACGTAAGCCACCGCCTACCTGCACCTGAATCCGGTCGCTCACGCGCTGAACCACTCGTCGGATGACTTCCAGGTTGCTGCCGACGCCCAGTGCGCGGTCGAGGTCGACGAGGTGTATCCACCGCGTGCCTTGGGCGATGAAGTCTTCTGCCACGCCCAGTGGGTCATCCTGGTAGATGGTTTGCCGCTCCGGCTCACCTTGTTCCAGGCGAACCACTCGGCCGTTGCGAATGTCAATGGCGGGGAAGAGATCCACTACACCAGCGCTACGGCAACCACCGGGTGGAGGTTTCGGCTGCTTGCCGCGCAATGGAAGGAACCCGGGATGAGACGCTGTCGGCCCGGTACAGAAGAGCCAGCAACCGGTCTCGTTCGCGCGCAAAGGCTTCGCGATCCCGGGGCGCAACGGGACTACCACTTCCCAGCTTGACTCGGCGGGAATCTTTGGGCACGCCATTCATCCTGAATTCGTAATGCAAGTGCGGCCCGGTTGCGAGTCCGGTGGAACCGACGTACCCGATTGTCTGGCCTTGCTCCACGCGGGCTCCCCGACGGACGTTGCGGGCAAAGCCACGAAGATGCGCGTACCGCGTGGTGATGCCGTTCAGGTGGCGGAGCTCGACCATGTTGCCATACCCGCCGGCGCGGCCGGCACGGACCACGATACCGTCCCCAGCGGCCATCACGGGGGTACCAGGCGAGGCAGAGTAATCCGTGCCTTCGTGACGTCGACGCAGCCCCAGCACTGGGTGATACCGCCGGCCGGAAAAGTTGGATGAGATTCGACGGAACTCGACGGGGGCCCGCAGGAATGCCCGCCGCAATGAGCCCCCGTCGGCGTCGTAGTAGAGGGCGTTCCGCCCGACACCCCCGCCGAAGCGGAACGCAGTCAAGCTCTTGCCCCCAATAGTCAGGTCGCTCGCGAGAACGTTTCCTACGCGCACCTCACCGTCCTCCGATACCATTCGTTCAAAGACGACCTGGAAGCGATCACCGGGGCGGATATCACGGGTAAAGTCCACCTCCCATGCATAGACATCGGCAAGCTCCCAGGCCAGGCGCCGACGGTTCTCACTATCCAGTTCCTCGTCGCTGACGCCGGCGTCCAGCGCCAGGTAGAGAGAATGATCAATGATGCCTTCGATCCGCGTTTCGTAGGTCTGCCACTGGACCGATTGCGCCACGGCGCTCCAGTCCTCGGAAGACACTCGTCGGAACACCACCCGCTGCTGCGGCGATGTTCGAACGACCACCTGATCTGGAGTAGAGTCGCTGACGGGCTGACGAAAGCTGAAGACCAAGCCAGCCCGCGCACGGCGTGGGTCGAGGAGCGACGCGAGATTTAACCGCTGGAAGTCGATGTTCACCTTGTTCCGGCCGAACAGGTCGGAGAGTGTCTCTCCCTGTCGCAGGGTGTCCTGAATCTCGATAAACCGAAGAGGGGCCTTGGCCAGCGGAACCGGCATGACCGGCTGGGCAGAAGCACGGATATTCCAACGCTGCCAGGGCCAGCTGCCGCTGAGGCCGAACACCGCGGAGGCTCCGAGCACTACGGCTGCGGCGCATACGCCAAGGCCGCGCATCAGTCCATCTGCCTACGGATGAACGTGGGAATTTCCATCTCGGGGACGTCGGTCGGAGTGCTGCTCGCCGGTGCCGGCTGAATGCGCGGCTGCACTCGCGTGATTACCGGCGTTGCCGGCTGAGCTGGCGTGGCAGGCCGCTGGCGGTGTGAGGGAAAGTTGATCACACTACCGGCCCCGGAGGTTCGGCCGACCGGTTGCTCAACACTGACAGGGCGGTCAAACCCGGTCGCGATAACGGTGACCCGTACCTCGCCATGCATGGCGGGATCGTTCCCGGCTCCGAAGATGATCTCCGCGTCGTCCCCGACAGCGTCATGAATGATGTCGTTGATCTGCGTGGTCTCGCCCAGCGTGAGGTCGTCGCCGCCAATGATGTTGATGAGTACCCCCATGGCGCCGGCAATGGAGATGTTGTCCAGCAGAGGACTGGAAATTGCCTGCTGCGCCGCTTCCAGGGCCCGGTTTTCCCCCCGACCGATACCCGTGCCCATGAGCGCGGCTCCCCCATTCTGCATGACCGTTCGCACATCGGCAAAGTCCACGTTGATGATGCCAGTAGAGGTGATCAGGCTGGCGATGCCCTGGGTGGCATGGAGGAGCACCTCATCGGCTTTTTTCAGAGCTTCCTGAAACGGGATCCCCTTCCCGACCACGGCGAGCAGTCGCTCATTGGGCACGACGATCATGGTATCGACATTGTTCCGCATTTCGTTGATACCGCCCTCGGCCTGCTTCATCCGCCGGCGCCCCTCGAACAGAAACGGCTTGGTCACGATTCCGACGGTGAGCGCGCCGGCTTCACGCGCCATCTGCGCGACTACCGGGGCAGCGCCGGTTCCGGTGCCGCCACCCATTCCGCAAGTCACGAACACCATGTCCGCACCTTGCACGGCGTGCACGACCTCGTCCCGGTTCTCCTCGATCGCCTGTCGGCCGATCTCCGGACGAGCCCCTGCGCCCAGGCCCCGAGTGAGCTTCCGGCCAATCTGGATCTTGATGTCGGACTTCGACATCGCGAGCGCCTGCGAATCGGTGTTCACGGAGATGAACTCGACCCCGCCCAGCTGGTCTTCGATCATCCGATTGACGGCGTTCCCACCGCCGCCACCCACGCCAACCACCTTCATCCGCGCGGTCTGAGCCGCGCCCTCTTCCAGCTCAAAGATCATGTTCATGTCCCCCGGCCTGCTCAAAAGAAGTCTTGGAGCCACCGTTTTACTGGAGCAAGCACCCTCTCTACCGCCGGTGACTTCCGCCCACCTGCTCCCAGCCCTCCGCTAACCGCAACCTGCCTGGCACCGTACAGGACCAGCCCTGCCGGTACCGCCATGCGAGGTGATTCCACGCTGTCAGCCAGGCCCCGTAACCGCTGCCCGGGCACTCCACAACGCGCCGGCATGGCAAAGACCTCACGAGCCAGCTCTACAATACCGGGGGCGAGCGCTCCGCCACCGGTGACGATGACGCCCGCGGGCAAACGCTGATGATAGCCGGCCCGGGTAATCTCGTCGAGCGCGTACTCCAGCACTTCATGTAACCGCATGTGCATGATATGAGCGAGTATTCGCCGCTGCGCATTGCGCGGTCCCTGACCCGGAGTACTGGGAAGCTCAAACACGTCGCTTTCCGGGACCAGCGGTTCGAACGCAGCCCCAAACCGTTCCTTGAGCCGCTCGGCATCGTGCTGTGTCACCTGTAGTCCGTGCACAATGTCAGCAGTGACGTGCCCACCAGCACAGAGTAGTGATCCGGTATGCCGGATCTTGCCACTGTGGAAAATCGATACGTTCGTGGATCCCCCGCCCAGCTCTACGATTGCGCACCCGAGCTCGATCTCGTCCGCAGTAAGCACCGCCAGTGATGCGGCGAGCGGCTCGAGGACGAACTCAGCGACCTGATACCCGGCCCGCTCCACGCACTTGCGCAGGTTCTGCAGGACGCTCGAGAGAACCGTGACGAGATATACCTCCGCTTCCAGTCGCGATCCGGTCATGCCGATGGGCTCGCTGATCCCCCCTTGCTGATCGATCAGGTAGTCCTGAGGGATCGCGTGCAGGAGCTCGTGGTCACGACCGAAGCTGACGTTGCTTGCCATGTCGTTTACCCGGGCGACATCGCTGGTTCGAATTTCATCACCGGTCACCGACACCATGCCGTGCGAGCTGCGGCCGGCGACGTGCTCGCCGGCCATGCCGCAGTAGATGGACCCGACCTCCACACCGGCCATCCGTTGCGCGCTCTTCATTGCCTTGTCGATTGCGCGGGTGGTCTCCTCGATGTCCCGGACCACGCCGCGGCGGATGCCTCCACTCCGCTCGACTCCGACACCCAGGATCTTGGCGCCGGGGTCCCGAGCGTCGCCGGTAACTTCGGCGATGAGTGCTACTACCTTGGTCGATCCCAGATCCAGCGCGGCAACCAACCGTTGCGGCTGGCTGCTCATGCTCCTTCCCAGCGCACGATCACCTGTCCCGCGAAGCGTCCGTCGAGCTGTCTGTAGTCCCGCCCCTGCCGGGCGAGATCTTCCGCCACCGCCGTCACCGCTCGTATGCCCTCCGCCGTCACCTCGGACGGAAACCAGATCTGCCGGCCATCCACCTCGAGTACCACATCATCATGCATCCGCCGAGCTGTTTCGATGCGGCCGAACAGCACGGAGTCGTGCTGTTGGACAGCCGCGAGAACCTGAGCAACCGTGCGGTCCACGGTGGCCGCAATGGGAAGATCCGGGGCGTTAGCAGCGGGGTCGAAGGGGAGCACACGACCACCCGAATCCAGCAGCGTCAGGGCTGCCCCACGAGGAGCTAGCGCCACGGGAACGGCTTCTTCGATTGCGATCTCCAGGGTTCCGGGAAGTCGGCGCCGCACGATCGCCGAGTGAACTCCCGGAAGCGCCCTCAGCCCGGCACCTGCAGCCGGGAGATCGTCGAACACACTGGAGCGATCATGCAGCCCCAGCGCGGCAATGATCTTTGCTGGAGCAAGATACCGAGATCCTTCGATTTCTACCCGCCTGACCCGAAAGAACTCGAGCCGG
>DATADG010000309.1:0-8667 GCA_036258655.1 Gemmatimonadales bacterium
CGTTGCGATAGTTGAGGAGCAGTAGCACGTACCAAGTTAGAGGTGGAAGTAAGTGAGAGGTCACCTGTGGCCTCTCACTTCTTACTTCCACCTCTTACTTTACCGCCATGTCTGAAACGCTCCTCCGGCGACGTCCCGAAGACTTCCTTTGGGCCACCGGGATCGAGGACACGTTTGTGCCCCAGACCCGGCCAGGTCATCGCGCATTAGATGAATACCAGCTCATGGGTCACTACGAGCACTGGCGGGAAGACCTGGCGCTGGTACGAGAATTGGGACTCAAGATGGTTCGCTGGGGTGTGCCGTGGTATCGTCTGGAGCCGTTCCAGCCTGGCGAGTTCGACTGGCGGTGGACCGACCAGGTGATCCCATACATGGTCCACGAATTGGGCATCACGCCGATTGTGGATCTCATGCATTACGGATGTCCATTCTGGCTCCGCCGGGAGTTCGCCAGCGCCGAGTACCCAGAGGCGGTCGCCTCGTACGCGGCCGCCTTTGCTCGACGCTACGCGGGACTGGTACGCTGGTACACGCCCCTGAATGAGCCGATCGTGACGGCGCTGTTCTGTGGACAGCGCGGCCTCTGGCCGCCGTATCTGCGGGGAGAAGCGGGATATGTCCAGATCCTCCTGCAGGTGGTCGAAGGGATCGTTGAAACCAGTGCGGCTCTGTTGTCGGTCGATCCCAGCGCGGTCCTGGTCCACGTCGAAGCGACTGGCCTCAGCCGGACCGCCAGGGAAGATCTTCATGCAGTAGCCCGGGAGGAACAGTCTCGAACATTTCTCGCGTATGACTTGCTCACTGGGCGGGTCACGCCCGATCATCCGCTCTTTCCCTGGCTGGTTCGTAATGGAGCGTCTCCCGACCGACTGGCCGCGCTCGCCAAGCGACCGGTCCCCTTCAGCCTTATGGGCCTGAACTTCTACCCCCAGTGGTCAACGACCCAGCTTTACATCGACCGGCGGGGCCGGCTGGCGTATCAGCCGGTGGAGCAGGACGGGGCTGGATTCAGCACTCTGATCGAAGATTACTTTCGGCGCTATGAGCTCCCCATCATGGTCACCGAAACCAGTGCCAAGGGTGATGAATCGATCCGGGCCCGCTGGCTGGAGGCATCAGTGGCAGCGATTCGGGTGCTTCGCGGCCGAAGCATCCCGGTGCTGGGATACACCTGGTTTCCCCTATTCACGATGATCGACTGGAAATATCGCTTTGGCCGGGGACCGCTGGAGGAGTATCGCCTCGACCTCGGTCTGTACACGCTTGATGGCGCGCAGCGCTGGCGAGCGACCCCGCTGGTTGAACAATTCCGCAGCTATGTGACTGACCCCGAAAATTCGATTGGCAATCTGGGGGTCGAGCAAAGCTTGTCCGCCTGAACCACGGTGGCTCACATCTCGAGGCCCGCGTCACCCTCGGCCGGCGCCGCGACACTTCCGGTCTCTTTCGCTCTTTTTAGATAGCTGGATTCGAGTTCGCCAGATCGCTCGCGAGCTCTTCGACTCGCCAAGGCAGCCCTGTTAGTTCCTAGGCGGGCCGCTGTGTAGCGGTATCTGTGCTCGCCGCCTCGGTGACCAGCCCACACTCCAGAATAAACCGATCGAGCGCCTGCTCCAGAGTCGGCATGAGCTTCCCACGATCACTCGCTAATACACTATAGCCCGGCCGGCGCGCAATCAGTGCAAGTTTGTCATGGTGACACGCAACGACTCCGGCCGGATCCAGCCCCGCCTTAACCGCGGCGACTCGTGCCAACTCCGCCCAGGTCACCGCCCCCTCGTTCGCCAGATGCCAAATCCCCGATTCCGCGTCAATCAGGAGGTCGAGAGCGGAGTCGACCAGGTCGGGGACATACGTAGGCGAGACCACCAGGTCATCCGCAGCCTCGACCTCCAGCCCTGACTTCAGCGTACGCAAGGTGCGAGTCACGAAGTTGTGCTCGTCCCAAGGGCCGAAGAAGGCACTGGTCCGAACGAGCAAGGCATCAGGGCAGGCTGCCAGCACCTCACGTTCAGCTTCTGCCTTGCTCTCACCATAAACGTTCAACGGTGCCGTTGGGCTGGTCTCCACGTAGGGCTCAGTGCTGGCCCCGTCAAAGACAAGGTCACTGGAGAACGTGACCAGCCTGATGTCGCGCGATCTGCACACTCGGGCCAGGATCGCGGGACCGAAGGCATTCTCCCGAAAACACCGCTCCCGATCGTGTTCTGCATCATCGACTCGCACGTACCCCGCTGTATTGACGACTGCCCAGGCGCCGTGGAGCGCCAGTGCCACCGTGACCGAGTGTTCGTCCGCGATGTCCATGTCCGAGCGGGAAAGCAGCCGGTATGCCAGGCCGCGCAGCTCGCATCGTCGTGCAAAGGCCTGGCCCAACGTGCCTGTGGCGCCAGTTATGAGAATCGGGCGTGCGTCCGTTGGCGGTCGCGAGGGCCGCAGCACCCGACCACCGAGGGAGTGGGTATAAAGGATACGTTTGGAGCGACGCCACCAACCCGGCATGTCCAGAACCGGATGGTTTGGCCGGGCTCCGGCTGCGAGCTCCCGGGCTGCCTTGGCGAGCGCCGTTGGACGCGGTGTCGGGGAGCGAACATCGAAAGCCCCGGGCTCGTAGAATCCTTCTGACCTGGTGACCAGACTATTCCAGTCGAAGGCGCCGAGCAGCGCCCACAGTGTCACCGCCCGGATCCCGACTCCTGAGGCTTTAGCCTTGACGGCGGCGTCCCACACATCGACGAGCCAGCGGAGCTGCTCGTCACGCGTACAGCCGTTGTGAACTTCAGTGATGGCGATGGGAATACCGTAGCGTTCCCACGCTTCAGCAAGCAGCTCTCCCGGACCCACCAATCCCTCGGGCCGCAGCCGAACAGCCTCGACATCGGCATACATGTGACGGCCGTTACCACCATGCGTCGCCGGCGGGTACAATTCGATTCTCTCGTCCAGCAGCCGTTCACTGGTGAGGTAGTAATTGACCCCGATGATGTCAGGTGGGCAGGGATGGTGGATAAAGAACTCGAGCTCCCCGGCGCTCACTCCAGCGTCTCTGCGCAGGTAGTTCCACAGAGGATGCTCCGGATCGACTCTCCCGCAGAGCAGATCGTATGTAAGCCAGCGGCGCTCATTCTCGAACTTGGCCTGGTAGGCCAGCAATCTGGTGCTGAACACCTTTCCGAGATCGTCGGTCTGGACGAGCTGAGCGCGGGGGTTCACCTCCCGGATCCGCTCCATGGCCAGAACCACGGCGCGACACTGGTGCAACAGGGCACGTGCAAAGGCACGTGGCTCGCGCGCATGAGGATACCAGTGTCCGTACAGACCGCTGAAGCGAGCGGTCGTGAGGGGCTCATTGACCGGTGTGTAAAGGGAAATGTGGGGATAACGGCGTGCTACCCCCCCGGCGTACTCGGCGAGCAACAACGGGAAGGCTGGGTCCAGCAGGTTGGTGTGACGAGGGCCACTACCGTGATGGATCAGCCCCGCAATCGGGGTTATGCCCAGCGCGTTGAGTCGTTCCACCCGCTGGTCAGCCCAATCCCAGGTTGCCCGAGACAACCCTGCAGGAGCGATCCGCTCCCAGAGCAGCGGGTATCTGAGAGTCTTAATCCCGAGGGCGGCGAAGCGGTCCAGATCTTCCGGACGGTGGGCGTGCCCGGAGCGTTCCAGTTGATCTAAGTAGTTGTCACCGACACGGTTAACCGTGCACTCTACGCCGCCCCAGAGCTGCGGGCTTGAGGTCCGATGCTGATTGCCGGCCATGTGCCATCTCGCCCCCGGTTCTACGGCAACGTGACCGGCGGTCTGTTAATCCACTGGGTCCGTTCTTCGATCGACCCGGCGCGTGCCGTCCGGGTGATCATATCGCGCATCATTATAGTTGCCACCGGGTTCGTCCCGAGGTGATCTCTGACCTGATAGGTGCAGATCATGAGCCGACCCCGGTCGATAGGCCGCTCCGCAACGAGAGCGACCACATGGTGCACCCAGCCCACGAACAGCCCCGAATGGACATTGGCCGCGAAATCGCGGGGAGTCAGCCCCACGATCACCGATTCAGGGGTCAAGTCGGCAAAGGCAAAGTCTACAGTACCTCCAGTGGGGATGTCTCGAAAGATCTTGTCCTGCCGGATCCAGCTCATGCTGCTGGCCCAATCGCCCTGCCAGCTACGGCCGTGCCGCTGGGCAATGCTGATGGAACCCAGGTGCGCCTGCTGTGAGTCAGGCGCCTCCGCCAGCCAGAGGACCCTGCCGCCGTTCTGAGCGTACCACCGGAGCTCATCCGTCATTCGCTCTACGACCACCAGGTCAGCCTCATTGTCGTCGACCAGCTCGTAACCCATTCCGGCCAGGCGCGCCGACAGCCGGGGGAGCCCGGGAGCCGAGAGCCTGAGATCACGGGATGGAGCGTCGAGCCGGGGAAAGAAATACAGCTCGTGATGATTGCGGGTGATCAGCTCACCTCCTGCTGATACCAGCCGCATCTCCAACCGAGCGCGAGTGGAGCGCTCGAGGCGCGGCACCTCGAACATGACGGTTCCCACACTGGTGAGCTGAGCCCGTTCGGGGTTCACTCCTTCAAATGTCCCCTTGATCTCGGGCCACTGATCCAGCTGCCATTCCAAACGCGAGTTGCGGAGATCAGACGAAGAGAAGTGCGAGATTGCAAGCTTCACTTCGCAGCGCTCTCCCGCCCAGAAGGCGATTCGCTCCCAGTCAGTGGGGACGATGGCGTCCGGACTGTTCACCTGCCCGATGACGTCGTAAAACGACTTGGGATTGCGGCACATGTCCAGGAGGCCGTTGCTCTCCCAATGCACATCAGTGAACTCGGTGATGACATAGCCGACAATCGTGGGGTGCCGCCGCATCTGCTCGATCTGGTACTTGAGGGCGGTGAACTGCATCCGCTGGCTGGCGGCGGCAAGATCAGAGAGCGTGGGAAACACCTTGTCGAGATGGAATGCCTTGAACCGTTGCTCGATGCCATGGGGATAGACCACCCCGTCTCCCCACTCGATTCCAGTCTCGAACCACCAGGGTTCCTTGCCGCCGTAGCACTCCTTGAGCCGTCCAACGTCGGGGAGACCCCAGTTGCCGAACTCGGAGACTACCATGGGCTCACTGCCACGGCGGCGAACCTCCGGTGCGGGCTGACGGGGAGTCGGGTTCCAGGGATCGCGAATGTATTCACGCCAGGACTCGATGCTCTCATACACGTGAGCAAATGTCCACGGTGGTCGGCTGGCAAAGGTCTGCACCCAGTCCTTCCACTTTTTGTAGTGGTCAGGCATGGCGTAGTAATTGTGAAAATCTTCGATGTCGGTCACTACATGGAAGTTGGTGAAGCAGGGAGAGTTTCCTACCACCAGCCGGTGCGGATCCAGCGCCTTCAGCTCACTGTACATATCGGCTAGCCAGGCGCGGTGCCCGGCATTGACCGCGAGGTCGACACCCCAGTTTTCGTTGACGATGGTCCAGATGATGATGGAGGGGTGATTCCAGTCCCGCTCGACCATACCGAACAGCGTCTCCTTGGCACGCCGTTTGGCAGCGTCAGTCAGATCTTGCCAGTTGGGTAGCTCGGTCCAGATCAGGAGTCCCATCTGGTCAGCCACGTCGTAGTAGCGTGGATCGGTGATTTTGATGTGGGTGCGGAGGCAGTTGAGTCCCATGTGCTTTGCCTTCGCAAACTGATTTTCCAGTTCAGCGTCACTGAACGGGGTATAGATCAGGTCGGGGTAATAATCCTGGTCCAGTGCTCCCCGGAGGTACAACACCCTTCCATTAAGCAGCAGGTGGCCAGTCGACGACGTGGAAATGGTTCGCATTCCAAACCGGGTGCCGAGCTGGTCCAGCGCCTCGGCGCGATCATCGCTGCCATCGAGAAGAACGGCCTGGAGCTCATAGAGGTTGGGAATAGTGGTGTCCCAGAGCATCGGCTCCGGGACGGGGATGGTCAGCTCGTGTTCCTGCCGGCCGTTTCCAAGCACGAACCGGTGACGGCGCACCTGCCCCCGAGGATCAGTGACGTTGAGCCAGACCCCCAGCGAACGCTCACTGGACCGGCTCAGCTGCACGACCACCCGCGCCTGCTCCCCTGGTACGTCGGGTGTAACCCGCAGACGCGTCAGGTGAGTGGCACTACGCTGCTCGAGAAACACCGACTGCCAGATCCCCCCAATGGGCCCGTACCAGCTCTGCTTGCCATGCGGGATCTCGGCGAAGGTAAACTCGGGAAGGAAGTCGGCATCGTTACCGGGATCGATGACTCGAACCACCAACTCGTTAGCGGCGTCCCGCCGAAGCGCGGCCGTTACATCCAAATCGAACGGCAGGTAACCGCCTTCGTGGTCCCCCACCAGCTGCCCGTTCAGCCAGACGGTGGCCTGGTAGTCCACGGCTCCGAAGTGGAGGATGTAGACCACCTGACCGCCGGACTGGCCGATCGGCAACTGGAACTGTCGGCGGTACCAGGCAACCCCGGTGAAATCCCGGAGATCCTCAAATTGCGCCTGCCACGGCCCCGGAACCCTGATGCTCCGCGCTGTTGCCTGGCCGAGCGTATCCCGCGTCAGAGTCTGTGTGGGATCCGGATAGAATTCCCACTCACCATCCAGATTGGTCCGCTGACGATTCACAACTCACTCCCGAGGCATGCAGAAAGTTTATGGGCCGTGTAAGAGAGACGGACCTGAAAGGTTTTGCAAGCGTCAGCGGGAGACTGCGCGCGAGCCGTTGCGGAACGCCCGCCGTCGCTCGACCCACCCGCCTGCCAGGGCACCCAGCACCCCCGCTGCCATTGCGGCGGCCGTCACGACGGCGATTCGGTAGGCAAAGACCCGCGGCTCGTTGATTGTGACGCTCAGCGGCCCAGGACCAACGAACCAGGCGCCGAGTGGTCCCAGGCTGCCATCAACCAAGCCGACCAGGCCTGCCCCGAGCACACCGGGCACAAAGCCGGCTCGTAACGCGCCGAGGAGTCCTACCGTCGCGTAAATCA
This sequence comes from Gemmatimonadales bacterium, assembly GCA_036258655.1. GTDB lineage: Bacteria > Gemmatimonadota > Gemmatimonadetes > Gemmatimonadales > GWC2-71-9 > CAVVWJ01. Next base: position 7,004 of record DATADG010000309.1, read on the forward strand.
AGAGGGAAACTGCACCGAGCGTGGGGTAGGGAAAGCCGAGGGGTCGGCTGGCCAGGGCACCTACTATCTCCAGCAGGACCAGCAGCCCTGCAGCCCAGAGGACGACCGGCATCAACCGTCTCATACTATTCCTCTCGACTGTCCGGAACCATGACGCTCGAAGGTGGGATGTTGCTGGCCAGTAAAGTGTATGAGTCAGTCGCGAGTCGCTAGTCACCAGTTCCTTCATATAGTATACCGATCCCTACTTCCACCACGGAGCCGGTCGCACATGCTCGCTCTGTTTCTCGCCATCGGTCTGGTCGCTGGAGTCCTGTCGGGCCTGTTCGGAATCGGCGGCGGCATCCTTATCATCCCTTCGCTGATCTTCTTTGCGAACTTCCACACCAAGCTCGCGCTGGGCACGTCGCTCGGTGCCATGCTCCTACCGGTCGGAATTCTGGGTGCCTACGCCTACTACCAGCAGGGCAACGTGAACATCAAAGCATCGATGCTCATCGGACTGGGGTTGTTCCTCGGTGCCTATCTGGGAGCCAAACTCGCTCATGCGATACCAGGTGCCACACTTCAGCGAATGTTCGCGATCTTCATCGTCCTAATGGCGATCCGTCTGTGGGTGGAGGCCGGTAAGGCCAGCCAGCCGGGAGCTCAGGCTCAGGCCACCGCTGCCAGGCTTCCCTCCCCTGACTCTTGACCGACGACCGCCCACTCCTGACTGCTGTTGGTGGCGTCTAGCGACTAGCAACTGATTATGACAACCACGACCACTGAATCCAGGTCTGCCGAGATCCGGCTCACATCGACCGCTTTCGAGCACGGGGCTCGCATCCCGTACGTCCATAGCTGCGAAGGCGACGATGTGTCTCCACCGCTCCAGTGGAGCGGCGCCCCTGTGTCCACCCGCAGCTATGCGTTGGTGTGCGAGGATCCGGACGCACCCCGCGGCACCTATGTCCACTGGGTTCTGTTCAATATCCCGGGAGACGCGGTGGAGCTCGCCCGGGGGGTTCCGACGGTGCCGGAGCTTCCTTCCGGCGCTCGCCATGGTCGGAACACGGCAGGTGACACGGCGTATGCCGGGCCTTGTCCGCCACCAGGAAACCCTCACCGCTACTTCTTTCGACTGTACGCGTTGGACATTTCACTCAATTTGCCGGCCGGTACCACCAAGCCCGAGTTGGAGAAGGCCATGAATCAGCACATCGTGGCACAGGGGACACTGATGGGGACGTATCAACGGGGTGAGACGAGCGGGAAAAGAAAAGCGTGAGCGGTGAGCGGTCGTGAGTCCATCTAGCAGTTCCCGCTTACCGCTCACGCTTCTCCCCCCACTCACGCTTTACCTTTCAGTATGCCCCTCCTCACCCTTACGGAGCGCGGGCTCTATTGCGAGCCCGGTGACTTCTATGTTGACCCGTGGGAGCCGGTGGACCGGGCGGTGATCACTCATGCACACGGTGATCATGCCAGCTGGGGGTCCCGGGCGTACCTCACCTCCGGTGCTGGTGAGGGCGTGCTCCGGGCGCGTCTGGAGCCAAATGCAAGAAACAGAGGCCTGCCCTATGGGGAGTCAGTAAGCCTTAATGGAGTCACAATCTCGCTCCATCCCGCCGGGCATATACTCGGTTCTTCTCAGGTGCGCATTGTTCACCGGGGTGAGATAT
>DATADG010000310.1:0-4921 GCA_036258655.1 Gemmatimonadales bacterium
GATTTCGCGGCCATTCCCGGCGAGCCGAATCTTCGATAATCGGTCGGCCTTCGCCCGTGCCAAGGGCACTGCAAAGACAAAGTGCTCCTCGCTGCTACTTGGCAGGTCGGCGACCGGGCTGGGGGTAAATGAAAGGTCGAACAGGGTACTGCCGTCCTCAGCAAACCCTGTGACTGCGTAGGGACCCGGCCGGGTTGGCAGTCTGGGCGCGGTGGTAAGCTGGAACGCCGGTTCCAGAATAGGCTCTCCGTCACGAACGCGACCCCAGATTAGGATCGCCGGCTGGGCCGCCGTTGCGGAGCCGCTGCTGGCGACGAGCGGGTGGGCAATTCGGTAATTCATCACTCCACGATAGCTATACTCGCCGATCCACTTGGGATCACAGTACCCCATGATATCTCGGACAGACGAACGCTTCAGGGTAGCAGTGGCCACGTCCAGACCGTAGCTGCCGATGCTCCCGTCTGCCTGAGGGTACAAGGGGTCAGGATTCAGAGCTCCGCCACAGGGAGCATGATTACGTCCCCAGTTGTGAGCCAGCTCATGCGCGGCCACGATGCTGGCGCTTCCCTGTGTAAGATGGTCCCAGCCCAGGGCGGCGTGGGCGTTGGCAGAGCCCTGGCTCACATACGCGACGCCTGCGACGCCGCTTCCATATGAGACCCGTACAACACCGTAGTAATAACGACCATCCGCTGCCATAGCCGCATTGAACTCCGACAGGAGCTCGGCCCAACCCGCCCCATCCGCCTGGAGTGTTCTGGTGGTGGTGAACGGTTGGCCGCTCACGACTGCATCGACCGTAGCCACCGGATGCATCCGTCGCGTCATGTCGAGGAAGGCATCCTTGTTTGAGTTCGTGACATTCCCCTGAAGCCCAGTGGTTGCCTGCAGGATGGGAACGAACGTCACCCTGAGCGTCGGCACCGTCTGCACGTCGGCGACTGCTGAGCCGACAGCCGGGAACAGGTTGTCCGTCTCATTCTCCTCCAAAATGGTATTGGCTGGATCGACCTCGGCCTGGATGCTGAGCCCAGGCTGGATGCGACTCCCAGGAACGGGAACATTCCAGGTGTAGCCCAGTGAGTCTTCATCCACTGCTGTGGGCACCGACACAGCCTGGGTATTCACAATCAGCGCGCTATCCACGGGAAGCACACCGCCATCATAGAATCGTACCCTGACGTTCGGCACTTCTGCGGGTGCAGTCGTTCGGTTGGCAATCACGAACACCCGGAGATAGCCGTTGCGGCCAGTCACCAGCGGCACAGTTGCGGGATAGGTCTGTGTACTCTGCGTGATGTACATGCCGGCAATACGAAGATTGAGTGATCCACTGCTCGGCGCACTATAGGCGACCGATGCGCTGGCGGTCCCGCCGGCCGCCACCGTTACGTTCTGGCTGGTCGGCGTAGGACTGTGAGTTGTACCACCCTCGGCCACTGTATCACGCGCGCTGATGAGATAGCTCCCAGGATCGAGCCCGAACAAAGTGGTTGTGGCGTGCACATCTTGTGTGTACCCCGGGCCCGTAACGGTTACCGCTGCTGCACTCCCGGTGCCCAGTCCAGTAATGGTGATCGAGAGATTGCCGGTCGCTTGCGAGTAGAAGACCGAGGCAGTGGCGGTAGCCCCGCTGGTTGGCACGGTGACAGTTTGAGTGGCCGGGCTCGGGCTGTACTCCGCAGTACCGGCTGTCACACTGGCCGCGGCGATGGTGTAAGTGCCGGGGGTGAGCTGACTGAACGTCTGCGTTACCTGGGCCGATTGGCTGAAGCCGCCGGGTCCGGTAATCGTGATGGCGGCGCCGGTTCCAGCAGGAAGCCCGAGTACGGTCAACCGCATGCTACCGAGGCTGGGGCCACTGGGGCCATCGCAGCCGAGCAGAACAGCTGTGAGTAGCCAGATCGGCCTGATGCGCAGAGTGGGACTCATTGGGCTTCCTCATTACTGGGACGAATTCGAACACGACGTCTTGCGTTCTGCACCGGCCTCGATGCAGAAGATGACCCGGGCCGAATTGCCGACCATCTCTGTACTCTGCCTGACCCCGAGCTTCTAAGCTGAAGCTATGGATTGTCTTAGCTGAATGCGGGGTGAGGAAGAGACGGACCTGAGCTAACGCCAGGTAAAGCCGGCACTCTCAAAAGCTCGACAATTAAGAACGGTGCTTTGTATGAGTGGATGGATTGGCAATACCCGCGCCAGCACGAGCAGTTGGACTCGGATCGGAAAAAAAGGGGAACAGGCTGCGAGCAGGACTAAAAAACAAAATCCCGAGGCGAGGTGCCTCGGGATACTGTCCATCAGGATACCGGTTAGACGCGGCGGGTCTCGACGTCCCTGTCCCGTTTGCGACCAAGGAGACCAGCGAGCCCCAGTAGCCCCAGCAGCCCCCAGTCATCGAAGCCACCGTCATCTGTCTGGGTGGCCATCGTCTGCTCCCCTGCCGTCTGCGCGGCAGCGGCTGTTACCACACCTGCTGCACTCATCAACCAGGTCATCAGTAGTACGCGCTTGAAGTGCGACACACCCACCTCCTGCAGAAGTAGCTTGCTGATCTGGTCGGGCTGAAGGGTGCTCCCGGGCCAGGACGCGGTCACGCGCCAGCCCGATCTTAGTTGCACGACCTTTTCGGGGATGTGGTAGGTGTCACAAGGAGGGCTCACCCGGTCCTATATGGGCAGAACTGCCCATCCATCTACGCTATGCGGCGGTGGATCCTCCATCTCGCCGCGCAAGACAGCGCTGGACCTCGGCGAGCAGCCGCTCGGCCTGAAACGGCTTCATGAGGATGCTGCAGGGCGTCGCGATTCCAAGCTCCGAGAGCGCCGCGGTGGCGTAACCGGACATGAGAATCACGGGCAGATCCGGACGGATCGGTGCCAGGGCCTCCATGAGTTCGACCCCATTGAGACGGGGCATGACGATGTCCGACACGACAACGTCGACGGTGGGCTGGCCCGTTTTTACCAACTCAAGAGCTTCGACCCCATCAGCTGCCTCGAGCACTTCGAAACCCTCTCGCTGAAGCACACGAGCCGCAAAACGGCGCACGGCGGCTTCGTCGTCCACCACGAGCACAGATACTCCGGCACCGGCTCGCCCGAAGGAGGCGTGCGAGAACTCGTCGAGTGTCTTCATACCTTGTAGGGAAGGGGCCGACCCAATGTAATGCCCGCCAGTACTATCCACCACCCCGGACGTTCGCTCGACGTGCATCCAGGCTCCAGGGGCCAGCTCCAGCCGCTGCGAGGTATAGAAAGAGGAAGCAGTACAGCGCAGCGAGTTCTCCCCGGTTCAGGATGGGCCAGAAACCTTGCGGGGCGTGTACCATGAAGTACGCTACCGCCATCTCTCCAGCCAGAATGAAGGCGACTGGACGGGTAAACAGGCCAAGCAGGAGAAGCAGGCCGCCAAAGACCTCCAGTACCCCCGCCACTCCCATCATTGATAGGAGAGAGGCTGGGTCGCGCGGCTCCTCAATGGGCCAGGCGAACAGTTTCTGAGTGCCGTGTGCAATGAACAGAAAGGCCGCCACAATACGCAGGGTGCTCAAGAGTCGGGGAGCCAAAGTGGGTGGAATTGGGCCGCGCATGATAAGCTCCGTCCAGAGGGTAAACGCCCGGTGCAACTTACCCCGGCCGACGTCCCACACGAACGCTGAGCGGCCAGCGAACTGTTCGTGTTTCGTTGCCCCACAGAGCGCTCAGCTCCTGCGCGACTATCTCCACAGGGTCGCGCCCGGTTGTCGCACGGTACTGCTGCGAGGCCGACCAAGTGCCGAGATAGCCAAGCAGCTCGGTGAGGGTCCACTGCTCCTCTAGAATGAAGGGAGGCGGCTCCAGCTCAGGAAACGGAAATGGCAGGGTACGATAGCCGGACTCCACGTGCCGGCGCTCCGGCAGCCAGTACGGTCCGACTACCTCATGATAGAACCGGGCGAGGACCGAATCGATTTTGTCATTCTCCAGCTTTTGATTCCCGTAGGTCCATACTGCGAGCACGCCCCCGCCGGTAAGGACCCGGTTCACCTCCAGGTAGAATGGCTGGATCTCGAACCAGTGCAGCGCCTGCGCCACCGTCACCAGATCGACGCTTTCGCCGCGAATTGCCGCGTGTTCGGCAGTTGTGACACAGGGAAGGATGCGATTCATCCGCGGTGCCCGGGCCAACATGGCGAAACTTTGGTCGGTCGCAATCACGTTCCGAAAGCTGCGGGTGAGGGGCAGGGATGCCTGGCCGCTTCCAGCCCCACAGTCCCACGCAAGTTCATGTTTGCAGCAGATGGAGCTCAGGTAGGCGAACAGCTCGTCAGGGTACGATGGTCGACATCTCGCGTAGTCGGCCGCGACTGCCGTGAAGTTGGCTCTCAAGGAGAGCGCGACGGAGAAGCCGGTGGAGTGAGAACCCGGTGTGAGCGGAGAACGCCCAGCACGCTATCCACAGGGATCGCTTCGACCATTCCCCCGCGCGACGACACTGACGTGGCCATGATGAGAGAGTTGTAGATCGCTTCTTCGGTTGCCTCGACAACCGCCTGGAACAGGGGGGACATCGCGTCATTCCCGAGCACCCGGATAGTCAGCATGGATTCCCGCGTGCGGCGTACCTGCGGGTTGGTCGAAAAAGCGATCACGTAATCGCCCGATCCGTTGTGCATGACGGACCCGGTTCGGCCCACTCCGATCATGGCCCGGGCTGCGAGCCGCTGGAGATTTCGGTCTGACAGGGGGGCATCGGTGGCCACCACGATCATGATCGACTCCCCGGTATTCTGGACCTCCTGCCGCTCCACGATCCCATCGCGACCCAATGCACGGCCGACCGGCACGCCGAGAATATGGAGGTCTCCCCCGAAATTGGACTGGACCAGCACACCGACAGTCCAGCTGCGGTTGGAAATGGCAACCAGCCTTGA
>DATADG010000311.1:0-3265 GCA_036258655.1 Gemmatimonadales bacterium
TCCGGCTGGGAACCCTCTTCGAGCGGCTGCGCCAGCTGCCCAAGCCAGTCATTGCGATGGTTCAGGGACGCGCCTTGGCCGGCGGCGCGGGTCTCGCCTCAGCCTGTGACATTATCGTGGCCGGGCTCGGCGCACAGTTAGGGTATCCCGAAATTCAGCGTGGCTTCGCGCCCGCGATGGTAATGGCGCTGTTGCTCCGCACGGTGGGCGAGAAGGTTGCGCTGGATCTGGTGCTGACGGGTCGGGTGCTCACGGCAGAGGAAGCGAGACAGGTGGGGCTGGTGAGCCGGGTCGTGCCCGACTCCGAGCTGGAGCGAGAAGTCGCTGCGCTCGCGAGCACCCTGAGTCGAACCAGTACGTCGGCGCTCGCCTTCACCAAGCAGCTCTTCTACCAGCTCGACGGCGAGAGTCTCGCCCATGGGATTGCGCGTGGTGCCCGGGTGAACGCCGTGGCACGGAGCACGCCAGACTTTCGGGACGCGATCGCGCAGTTTCTCCGCAAGTGACCTCACACCTCCGGTTTCCCGTCACGTTGAATGCGCTTCGAATCGGATTGGCCCTGGCGGGCTTCGCCGGGGCCCTCATCGGCGTGGCACTCGACGACCGGCAGATCGCGTGGGGTGCGATCGCGTTGCTGATTGGCTCCCTAATCTGCCGCATTCTCCTTCGCAAGCGGGAAGAGAGCCGCTCCCGGCCGGCTGAGGAGTGTGACGGCAATCACAGGTAGCCGGATTCGCGAGAGCGTAGTTTGGCGCACGCTCTATCACCTCGCGAACAGGAGGAAATATGAGGGGACTAGCAAAGGGTGTAGCGGCACTCGTCGCCGGGCTGCTGCTCGGGGCCCCCGCGCTCCGTGCGCAGGGTGCCGAGTTCGCATTAGGCGGGGGAGTCGGTGTTCCCTTGTCAGAATTTGATGACAGGTCGAAGCTAGGATGGCATGGCTTGGCTGCGCTTTCATTCGTGCCAGACGGCTGGCCCGTTGGTATTCAGTTCGACGGCTCCTACCAGCAGTTCAGTTTGGAGGATGAGTCAGCCCCCTTTGGTTTTAGTGATCTGAAGACGCGCCTGATCATGGGCACCGGCAATGTGGTTTTTAAGTTCAAGACCTCGGATGAGAGTACGTTCCGTCCATATCTCATAGGTGGTGTGGGTGTTTACAACTCGAAGCTCACAGGTCAGGACGACCCCGAGGACGTGTTGGGCGGCGGTACTACGGATTTCGGGATCAATGCGGGTGCCGGATTTGATTTCAAGGCAGGCGGAGCAGGTCTCTTTATTGAAGGACGGTTCCACAACGTATTCACCGGTGACGATGCTAACTTTGAAGGCTCGAACCTAAGATTTATCCCGATCACATTGGGCATCCGCTTCGGCGGCAATTGAGCTGGGAATGGACCTGCCGGTGAATAGGACCGTAGCAGCCCTCGCGGCCGGGCTCATCGCCATCTGTCCGCTCCATGCGCAGAATGCCGAGTTCTCCTTGGGTGGTGGCATTGGCATTCCCCTCGGCACCTTCGACGATCTGGTAAAGGTCGGATGGCAGGGCTCGGTAGCCGTGCTGGTTGCGCCTCCGAACCACAATTTCGGTATCCGCGTGGACGGCAACTATGCGCAGTTCAGCGACGAGAGCCCGCTGGATATCAAGAACCAGCTGCTCTATGGCACCGCAAACGCGGTTTACCGGTTTCAGTCGTCGCCAGGCAGCAGGTTCAAGCCTTATCTGATCGGCGGAGGAGGGGTGTACAACTCCAAGGCCATCGGAGACGACGCGCTGGAGGGCTCCAGCACGGAATTCGGGCTCAACCTCGGTGCCGGTTTCGAGTTCGAGGCAGGGGGAACGGGGCTGTTCCTCGAGGGACGTTGGCACAACCTCTTCCTCGAGGGCGATAACCTGAAGTTCTTCCCCCTGACCCTCGGCATCACGTTCGGCGGCGACTAAGCGCGCTAAACTAGAGTGCATGGCTCGCCGCACACCGCCCTCCTCACCGGGGGCGGTTTTCTTTTGCCTCGCCACGCATCACAGTGGTGACAGATCGGCGGAGATTCGGCCCCATCGTATCAGATGGCTGATACCCTGTCGGAGGCTCGCAATCTGCTTCAACACCATTTCGGTTACACCGATTTTCGCCCCGCGCAACGCCCCGTCATACACAGTGTACTCGAGAACCGAGATACGCTCGCCGTCCTGCCGACTGGTGGGGGCAAATCCATCTGCTTCCAGATCCCGGCTTTGGTGCTGGGAGGTCTCACGGTCGTTGTCTCACCTCTGATCTCTTTGATGCAGGATCAGGTCGAGGCTGCCAGGGCTCGCGGGCTCTCTGCGGCGTGCCTCAACAGCAGCCTCGGCGCGGCGGAGGAAACCCAGGTACAGAACAGCATTACTAACGGTTCACTCCGCCTGCTGTATGTCTCCCCCGAACGGCTGGACCGCTTGAGCGTCGAGCTGCCCGCCGGCGGCGTTCACCCGCGCCTGCTGGTGATTGATGAGGCGCACTGCATTGCAGAGTGGGGCCACGATTTTCGGCCGAGCTACCGGAAGCTGGCCCGCGCCCGCTACCGTCTCGGCATGCCGCAGGCGCTGGCGCTGACCGGGAGTGCCACACCTGAGGTGCGTCAGGACATCGCCCGTGCGCTCCGGCTACGGGAGGGATACGCGCTGCACCTGGGCTCCTTCGATCGGGAGAATCTCTGGTTCGGCGCTGTCCGGGTCGCAAGCGAACGGGAGCGGTTGAATGCCTTGCTGGAGCTGCTCCGGGGCGATGACGTCATGGCTATCGTGTATGCACCGACTCGCGGCGCCACCGAGGCGGTGTCACGCGCGCTGGCTCAGGCGGGGCACCGGGCGGCTCCGTACCACGCCGGCCTCACGAAGGCGAGGCGCAGTGCCGCGCTCGACGACTTTCTGCGCGACCGGGTGGATGTCATCGTGGCCACCTGCGCATTCGGCATGGGGATCGACAAGCCGAGCGTGCGGCTGGTCGTGCACTGGACCCCGCCCGCCACACCAGAGGCCTACTACCAGGAAGCGGGACGCGCGGGGCGGGACGGTGAGTTCGCCCGGTGCGTGCTCCTCTGGCGGCCAGGAGATTCGGCGCTCCACCGACGCCAGCTGGATGTCACCTTTCCGCCGAAGCGGCTCCTGGAAAAAATCTGGAGTCGGCGCGGAGTGCTCGGAGTTCCTCGCAATGTGCTCGACTCAGCCGAGCGGCTGCGACGCGAGCTGCGCCCGGAGCGGGGGCCCGTCGACTGGCGGCCTGTTGCCCAG
>DATADG010000312.1:0-2506 GCA_036258655.1 Gemmatimonadales bacterium
GACTGCGAGGCACTTCGACATTCTTGTTGACGCCGAGAATGTCGGTGAACTGGAGCCGCAGGAAGTCGACGTGGTACTTTCGAGCGAGCTCCAGAACCTCTTTGTTGCCCGCCCCACCCAGATCCGCAGGGAAATCCTCGAGACTGGGCCGATCCGCTGGCGTGGTCTGGCGCTGCTTTCGCTCGGGCATGGGAGTAAAGTCTAGGATCTAGGGTTCGCGGTCTAGGGGTCTGGAGCCCAGTCTAGAGCCCACGCTGGACTCTCGACCCTTGACCCTCAACCTTTCATCGACAATGACTGCTGCTTTCACCCTGTGCCCCTCCTGCGGAGCTCCGGCGTCCGGCAACTTCTGCAGCACGTGCGGTGCGAGTCTCCAGCCTCGGGCGTGCACCGCCTGCCGGGCCGAGTTGTCGCCGCAGGCACGCTTTTGCCACCGGTGCGGCACGCAGGTGGCCGCTACTCGCGGCTCCGATTCAGACCGGAGAGCCTGGACCATCGCGGCGGGCTTGTGCGTGCTCCTGGTTGCGGGCATTGCCTACAAGGTCTCCAGCTCCGCACCGCAGCCAACCGCGCCCGATATGGCGAACACCGGAGTGCTTACCGGCGAGCGTGCTCCGGACATCAGCGGCCTGAGCCCCCGTGAACGATTCGATCGATTGTTCAACCGGATCATGCAAGCGGCCGAGAGAGGCGATGCGCAAGAGGTGGAGCGCTTCACCCCTATGGCGCTCGGTGCCTATCAGCAGCTGGATACGGTAGATGAAGATGCCCGCTACCACGCAGCCGTGATTCACCTGCAGGCAGGACAAATTCCGGAGGCGCGGGCACTGGCGGATACTATCCTGGCGGATGCCCCGGGCCACCTGTTTGGTTATCTCGTGCGTGGCACGGCAGCACGAATCGCCAACGACTCCGCCCAAGAGAACAAGGCTCAACGCGAGTTTCTCAGACACTATCAATCCGAGATGGCGGCAAATCGGGTGGAGTATCTGGAACACAAGCCGGTGATCGAAGAGTTCAGATCCGAGGCAGAAAAGCGTGAATAGACGCACCATCCACCTCGCCCACAGCCCTGATTCCGATGACGCCTTCATGTTCTACGCGTTGGCGGCGGGTAAGCTGGACACTGGTGATCTCCGCTATGTGCACGAGCTGGCGGACATAGAGTCGCTGAACCAGCGGGCTCGGCGGCGGGAGCTCGAGGTCACCGCCGTCTCCATTCACGCATACGCATACCTCTGGCGCGACTACGCTTTGCTGAGCTCCGGCGCGTCGATGGGCGATGGCTACGGGCCGCGTCTCGTCTCCCACCGTATCAGCCCACCCGATCCCCGGAACGCGCTCAGAGGCCGACGGGTGGCGGTTCCAGGCAAGCTGACGACCGCCTATCTCGCCCTTCAGCTGTATCAACCCGAGTGCATCACCGAGGTACTGCCTTTCGACCAGATCGAGGAAGCAGTGTTACGCGAGGAGGTCGAACTCGGCCTGCTCATCCACGAGGGTCAGCTTACGTACAGCGATGCGGGACTCCACCTCTGGACCGATCTCGGCGAGTGGTGGCTGCAGGAGACTGGTTTGCCGCTTCCCCTCGGGGGCAACGCAGTCCGGCGCGATCTGGGACCTGGACTGATAAACCAGATTGCCCGAGACCTTCGCGCCAGCATCCTCTATGGACTGGAGCATCGGGCACCCGCCCTGGCCCACGCCAGGCAGTACAACCGTGGGATCGGTGATGAGCGAACCGACACGTTCGTGGGCATGTACGTCAACCAATGGACGGTGGACTACGGTCCGCGGGGTCGGCAGGCGGTCCAAACGCTGCTCGATCAGGCCCATAGGGCTCGGCTGATTCCGGAACAGGTGGTAGTGGATTTTGTGGGGTAGTGGCGAGTCGCCACTGGCCATGAACTATGGCCCATGCGCTGGTCCTTGAGCGAAGAAGTTCCGATAACTAGCCCATAGCGCAGAGCCCCCGTAGCTTCCGAAGGAGTTCCCGTGCCCCAGGCCGATGAGCCGGTAACGTTGCTGGTGGTCGACGATGAGGAGTCGATCCGCAACCCCCTTCGCAGATTCCTGGTGCAGCAAGGCTATGAGGTCGCCACCGCCGCCAACGGCGAAGAGGCGTTGGCCATCCTGCAGCGCCAGCGGATCACCGGGCTGCTCCTCGACGTGAACATGCCCGGTATCAGCGGCGTCGAGCTGGTGCCTCAGATCATGGAGCTGGAACCCACCATCGCGCTCCTCATGCTCACAGCCGTCAACGACGCAACGAGTGCAGCTCTTTGCATGCAGCGGGGGGCGTACGATTACCTGGTCAAGCCTATCGACCTGGGGCACCTCAGCCGCGCGATTCACCACGCCCTCCAACGCCGGCACACCCAGCTGGAAAGCCAGCAGATCAACCAGTGGCTCAAGGAGGAGGTTGCCGCCCGAGTCACTGAACGGCGGCTGGAGCAGGAGGCCCAGGAGCGCATCTCGGTGGCCACACTGGAAGCTTTGGTGAACG
>DATADG010000313.1:0-6046 GCA_036258655.1 Gemmatimonadales bacterium
GTCGCGAGCGCGCTGAGTGGAATCTCTTCGGCAGAATCGTGGAACAGCACCACGCGCAGACTATCGCCGGGATACTGGGTACGAATCAGATGAGTGAGCGCAAGGGCGACTTTTTTGGCCGGCGTGAAACGATCCTCGCCGTAGAGTATCATGGAGTGGGAGCAGTCCAGCATCAGGACGGTTGCTGCTGACGAGCGATACTCGGACTGGCTCACCATCAGATCGCCGTACTCGATGTTCAACGGTACGCCCAGACCCTCGCGAGCGATGGCGTTGGTCAATGTGGCCGGCACATCGAGGTTCAGCACATCCCCGAACTCGTACTTCTTGCTCACCCCTTCGGCCTCGACCCCGGTTGCCAGATACGGCGTATCGTGGGCGCCGAAGCTCGATTTCCCGACACTGCCGAGCAGATTTTTGAGCGTCTTGTAGCCGAGAAAGTCGATGCCCTTTTCGGTGAGATTGAACTGGACCTGCTGGGCAGCGGAATGCGCCTGCCCGCCGGGTCCAAACATCGACTGATAGCCTTGGGGCACCTGAGGTGTCTGGCTCACGTTCAGGTACCCTTCATCCATCAGACGCTGGACGATCCGGTCCAGCAGTTGGCTCAACTCGCCCTCGATCTCTTTGTCTCGAGCCTCATCGCCGGTGGTCTCCCCGCGAAGAGCCTTCAGCATATCCGGGGTAAGCTGCCCAGACTCCATCAGGGCCTGCAGAATGGCCTGACGCAGCGCATCCAGCGATCGCTCGCCCTCGCCCATGTCGTCGTGCCAGAAGGAGGGCGCGTTGCCGGCAAAGCCAGACTGGAGCAGGAAATCGCTGAGCTGGTCAAGCAGGCCCTGCAGATTGACCGCATCGGCCAGCTCAGGGTGATACTTGGAGTAGGTAGTGAAGCGCACGCTCAGGTCCTGTGCCGCTGGTTGGAAGAAAAAAGCGTGAACAGCAAACAGTTAACGGTAAACAGGAAACCGGTCGCAAACGGTGATCCCCTTCACCGTTTACTAATTACGCTTGAATCCCTTACCCAAAGCTTATCCCGCCTTTGCCGTAGCCTGGCTCCCGCCGTTCGGGCTTGGCCCGGGTATACCCCAGCTCTTCGCTCCGGCTGATGCGCTTCTGGGCCGCCAGACCCTCGAGCACCAGCTCACAAGCGGCAACCTGCCGGCCGGCATCCTTCGAATCGGCGAGACCAAACTCGGTGACGACCTCGATCAGACCCGGGACCACGCTGAAGCCCTTGAGGCACACTTCCGCCCGCTGGTCGCCAGATACCTTGAGTGCTCCCCCCTGGTCAAACCAGGCCACGATCCTGCCCAGATCGGCCGCGCCCATCCGTTCCTCCAGCACCCGCCCGGCAGCGCGGCGGATCAGGTCGCGAGCAATGGTGTCACCGCCCTGCAATTCTCCCTCGTATTCCAACTCCAGTTTTCCGGTAATGGAAGGCACCGCCGCGTAGATGTCGCTGATTCGAGGCACTACGCATGTCTCGCCCAGGGCGACTGTTCTGCGCTCTGCGTTGGAAATGGCATTCTCGAGCGTGCTGATCGGTAACCGCTGACTGACACCAGATCGCTTGTCGATCCGCTTGTCTTCCCGGGCCTCGAAAGCCACCCGCTCGATGACTTCGAGCACAAAATCTGGAATGTCGAGGGCACGTTCACCCCGACGGGTCCATGCTTCCTGCGCCGTAATCTCCATCCCGAGCTGGACGGTCCGTGGGTAGTGGGTAATCACTTCCGAGCCGATCCGGTCCTTCAGCGGAGTGATGATCTTGCCTCGAGCGGTGTAATCCTCGGGATTGGCGGTAAATGCCAACAAGACATCCAGAGGAAGCCGGACCGGGTACCCTTTGATCTGGACGTCGCCCTCCTGCATGATGTTGAACAAGCCGACCTGCACTTTTCCGCTCAAGTCGGGGAGCTCGTTGATGGCAAAGATGCCGCGGTTGGCGCGGGGCAGCAGACCGAAGTGCATGGTGAGCTCGTCGGAGAGCAGATGACCCCCCCGAGCAGCCTTAATCGGGTCCACATCGCCGATCAAATCTGCGATAGTTACGTCCGGGGTGGCGAGTTTCTCCACGTACCGCTGCTCTCGACGCAGCCAGGCAATCGGAGTGGCTTCCCCGCACTCGTCCAGGAGGTCACGAGCATATTTGGAAATGGGTGCAAAGGGATCATCGTTGACTTCGCTGCCGGCGATAACGGGAATGCGTTCGTCCAGCAGCGTTGTGAGCTCGCGCAGAATGCGGCTCTTCGCCTGACCTCGAAGACCCAGGAGAATGAAGTGGTGGCGCGCGAGCAACGCGTTAATGATCTGGGGGAGGATGGTATCTTCGTATCCCACGATGCCCGGGAACAGTGGCTCACCTGATTCCAGTCGTTTCAGGAGGTTACTCCGGATTTCCTCCCGAACGGTGCGTCCTCGAAGCGGAGCCTCTGCCCAGCGGCTGTTCTTCAGTTCACCTATAGTGCGTGGCTCGATCATGACCGGGGTCGCTCGGGGTACGGGAAACGGGCTTGTGGATGTAAAAGATGGAGCATCAAAGAATTAACTTCCCTTTCTGTAATTTACGACACGATGGTCCGAAACGGGTGGATTGGGCCACTCCGATTCACCTTGACAAAGCTGTACGGGAACGTACCTTCGCGTCTCGTCTCTGCCGGCGACAGTGACGAACCCGGTTCACCCACCGCCGACCACCCTCAGGGAGTGACGATGAAGACGATATGTGCATTAGCCGCGGTTCTTCTGGTCGCTGGTTGTCAGCAGAGGGATGCCGCCCCGGCCGCTGACACATCCGCGATGGCCCCGGCAACATCCGACACCGGAATGGGCGGTATGACCCACTCCGATACGGCCATGGCGCGCGACACCGCCGGGAGATAGCAGGACTCAGCCGTCCAGATCATCTGGTCCAAACGGAAGTGCCACTACGGTGGCTGGCTCGCCGCCAGCCACCAGTTCTTCTCCCACGCTCACTTCACGCCGGATCAGGCCCAGCCCAATACTCCGATCCTCCAGGCTGAGCGTCGAGCGAACGCTGCCGACCTCCCGGTCACCCTTGCGTATAGCGCGATTCTCGAGGTGCTGTGGAGTGCGCCAGCGCAATCCCCGCAGCTCGCGGTTGGTGTGACCACGGAAGTGCAGCCGGGCCACCGTTTCCTGTCCCGTGTAGCACCCCTTGGTGTACGAAACGCCCCCGATCTGATCATAGCGAACCTCCTGCGGGAGAGTCCGTTCATCGATCTCCGCGCCGAGAGCAGGCCAGCCGCAGAGAATACGGGCAGCGTGGAGATCCTGCTCGTCTCCTGCCAAGGCACCAGCCGCGAGCAGTCTTGAGCTCAAAGCCTGAATGGCAGGCTCCGCGCCAACGGCAAGAGCCACGAATGGAGCCGTCTCCGGTGCCAGGGCCAGTGCGACTGGACTGACTTCCCCACCGACGGAGGCCACTCGGCCTGAGCCCTCCGGCAGCGTCACACCTGAAGCCGCCAGAGTCTGGAAGGCATGGGCACCAATGACCCACGCGACCCGAGCGTTACCCGTGAGATCGGTGACCTTGGCCAGCCGGGGAGGTAGCTGGCGACGGAAAAGGTCCAACGAAGCTGCATGGCCCGAGCGCGGTGCCAGGAGAGTAATCGCATCAGGTTGCCGGAGGACCCAGTAATCAACCACCACCGCCCCCTTCGGAGTCAGCAGCGCACCGTATACGAGACTGTTGTCCCCGGGCTTGACCAGATCGTTTGTCAGCAGGCCCTGCAGGCAGGTGAGGGCGCCCGGCCCATGCACTCTGAAGACGGCAGGTGCCGTCGTGATCAGGACGGTGCCGTGCCGGATCTGGGCCAACCGTTCGCGGTTGAGGGTTAGATCGAATTCAGACATGTGCCCACGGAAGCTCGCTGGCATCATGTCCGACAAAATCCCGCCACACTAAATCAGCCTCATGACATACGGCTTCAGGATGTGACGTGGCGAGCATGGCACAGCGGAGTCCGGCTGCTTTCGCCGCCTGCAAACCGGGCAGCGAGTCTTCGATTACGACGCACCGGCGCGACGGCAGATCGAGCAGCTCGCGCGCACGTTCGTATCCACAGGGATTAGGCTTGCAGGCTTCCACGTCCTCCGCGGCGACGATCTCCGAGAAATGCGGTCGCAGGCCAGCTAATTCGAGGATCAACTCGATTTCGCTGCGTAGGGCGCCGGACACGACCGCCAGCTGGAACCCGTCCAATGCCGCATTCTCCACAAATTCGACCGCGCCCGGAACCAGCCGCATCGAGTCCCGGATCGCCTGCTCATATAGCTCGTGCTTACGGGCAATCGCTTCGTGTAAGCTCCGGTCAGTGCAGGGCCGGCCCATACGCTCGAAGCTGAACCGGAAGCACTCGCGATCATCGAACCCCAGATACTCGCGGTAATAGGTATCCTGATCCAGCGCGTACCCATACTCCGCCAGCGTTGCTACCAGTGCCTCACAGTGCTGCGGTTCGTCGTCGATGATGACACCGTTGAAATCGAAGAGGATACCGGAGGTCATGGTGAAGGTATAACGGGGTCGGGGGAGTGGAGGGAGAGGTCAAATCGAAGTGGTTAGTCGGTAGTAAGTAACGAAAGAGCGTTCCTGCGGGTGTTCGGCCCTCTGGGTAGTCTCCACCTCAGCTCTCACCCATAGTACCCCGCATTGCTATAGGATAAATCCAGCAGCTCCACAGGATGGGCCACTCTGATCGGCAAATCCGCGGCTCGGAGTCCCGCGCCGATTTGCATGATGCATCCGGGATTCCCCGTCACGATGAGATCCGGACGCGGTGTAGCGCTCTCTACACTGGCGATCTTGTCGTCCAGGACCATGCGCGCCATTCGGGGGCGGAGAATCGAGTAGATACCGGCGCTCCCGCAGCAGCGATCAGACCCAGGCAGCAGACGCAGTCGCAGTTGAGGAATGGCTCGGAGAACTGCCAGCGGCGCTTCCTGCACCCGTTGTGCGTGCTGGAGATGACAGGGGGCGTCGTAAGCCACCTCCAGATCCAGCGGTGCTCCCGACCTGGGGCCTCGCTCGGCCAGGAGCTCAGATATGTCGCGCACTGAGGCAGCGAACGCTTGAGCGTCCCTGGTGCCGAGTAGATGACCGTAATCCTTGAGCAAGGCGCCGCAGCCGGCGCTATTGACGACAAAAAAATCAGCCTGTCCTGAGAGCACCCTCAGATTATGGGCGGCCAAGGCACGAGCGCTCTCACGGTCGCCGGCGTGCTCGTGCAGCGCACCGCAGCACACCTGGCCGGAAACATCGATGACTCGGTAGCCATTTGCCTCGAGCGTGCGGCGAGTTGCCTCGTGGACATGACGAAAGAGCGTGTCCATGACGCAGCCACGGAACAGCGCGACCGTGGGCGAGGACGGAGAAGTTGAAGAAGTCGGAGTGGTCGGAGCGGTTGGAGAAGCCGACCACTCCGCCCGCTCCTTCAGCTCCGCGCTCGAGGCCAGCATTCCCAGGCCGAATCTCACCGGCCCTTTGCCGGCCAGCAGGCTCGGCAGGCGGGTGGCTCGGAAGATGCGCGCAAGAGTAAAGACGGTCCGCCAGAGTCCCTCGTATCGGAAGACCTCCAGGACGGTGCCGGCCAGTCGTGAGAGACCTCGCAACGCAAACAGCTGTTCGCGTGCGGCTTCGAGGCCGCGCCCATATGCTACCCCCGAGGGGCAGGCCGGCTCACAGCCTCGGCAGCCGAGACACGCATCGAGATGGTTCAGCAACGCAGTGTCGGCGGCATCCATTTCTTTGCGCTCGAGCGCACGCATCAGAACGATACGCCCGCGCGGGCTGTGACCCTCATCTCCCGTCACGAGATAAGTAGGACAGGCAGGGAGACAGAACCCGCAATGAACACAGGGATCGAGAGAGGAAAAGTCACCCATTGTCCGCTCCCTCTAAGGCGACGTTGAGACATTGACCCGGATCGAAGGTGCCCCGAAGCCGTCCCACAATCTTTCCGACGCCCTCCCGATATGCCCCGAAGTGTCCCAGCGCCCGGCGCAGCGGCCATGGCGCACG
>DATADG010000314.1:0-3136 GCA_036258655.1 Gemmatimonadales bacterium
CCTCCGGACTGCGGACACTCCGTTTCTTCGAGGATATGTTAAGCGACACGGGAAGAACCGATTCCCTGTGGATGCTGAGTGAGCAGCTCAGGACTCCTCCGCCGCTCCGCGAGGATCTGCGCACCGACGTCTGCGTCATCGGGGCCGGGATCGCGGGCGTGACTACCGCCTATCTCCTGGCCAAGGCAGGGAAGCGCGTTGTGGTGCTGGACGACGGACCGCTCGGCGGCGGCGAGACCGGCCGCACGACCGCGCACCTCTCGAATGCGCTCGACGACAGATATCATGTGCTCGAGCGGCTTCATGGTTCCGAAGGAGCACGCCTCGCGGCGGCAAGCCACGGAGCCGCGATCGACCGGGTCGAAGCGATCGTGCGTGAGGAGTCGATCGACTGCGACTTTCGGCGGCTGGATGGCTATCTCTTCGTCCCACCGGGCGACTCGATCGATATTCTCGAGGCCGAGCTGGAGGCCGCCCGACGCGCCGGACTGGTCGAGGTCGCTCTCATCCCACGAGCGCCGCTCCAGTCCTTCGACACCGGACCGTGCCTCCGCTTTCCGCGGCAGGGCCAGTTCCATCCACTCTCCTATCTCAACGGCCTGATTGCGGCGCTCGAGCGAATGGGAGGCCGAGCCTACGGTGACACCCACGTCACCGGGGTGGAGGCCGGTCCGCCGGCGCAGGTTGCGACCGAGTCCAAACGGACGGTCACTGCGGACTTCGTGGTCTGCGCCACGAACACGCCGGTAATCGACTGGCTGGTGATCCACAGCAAGCAGGCCGCGTACCGGACGTACGTCATCGGTGGGCCGATTTCGGGGGAGATTCCAACCGCTCTCTTCTGGGACACCGCGGACCCGTACCACTATGTCCGGCTGGCGGGAGACATCCTGATTGTTGGAGGCGAGGACCACAAGACTGGCCAGGAGGACGATGGCCAGGACCGATTCGGCCGGCTGGAACGATGGACCAAGGATCGCTTCCCGATCCGGTCGGTCGAGTTCCGCTGGTCCGGCCAGGTGATGGAGCCGGTTGACGCGCTCGGCTACATCGGACGAAATCCGGGCGACAAAGCGCATGTCTTCGTCGCAACCGGCGACTCCGGCCACGGCATGACCCACGGCACGATTGCCGGCATCCTCATCAGTGATCTTATCCTCGGCCGGTCAAACGAATGGGAGAAGCTGTACGACCCGGGTCGGAAGTCGCTGAAGTCGACGGGTGAGTATCTGAAGGTGAACCTCAACGTCGCCAAGCAGTACACCGACTATGTCACGCCGGGAGAGGTTCGCTCCGAAGACGAGATCCGGCCGGGACAGGGCGCCATCGTGCGTCACGGTCTCAAGAAGCTGGCCGTGTATCGAGACGAGTCCGGTGCTCTCCACCGCGTTTCCGCTGTCTGTACCCACCTGGGATGCATCGTCCACTGGAACTCGCTGGAGCGAAGCTGGGACTGTCCCTGTCACGGCTCACGCTTCGGCATCGAGGGAAAGGTGCTGAACGGGCCGGCGTTGGGTGAACTCCAGGTCGAGTGAGAGATCCCTCCGACTCTCCGCCATCATTGCTCTGGCCTGGTCCCGGCCGTGTCGCCCGCGGCTTGAGTCTCGTGAGTTCGATGCCCTCCGGGCCAGGGCTCGCCCCGCACCTGACTGATGGCCCACACGTACGCTGCGACCTGGCGGCTCTCCTCATCGGTTAGATTGGACTGCGCGCCGCGCGGAGGCATCGCGATTGGCGAGCGGGTCGCCGGCTCGGGTATTCCGACCTTAATGAGTGAATCGAGCGGCCCCCATTCGGCAGGCACGAAGTTGAGGCCGGCCGTAATCCCCGAGCCCGAAGCCGGCATGCCGCCGCCATCTGGGCCGTGACAGGTGACACAGCCTCCCTTTCCCCGATAGATCGCGTCCCCCTGCCGAATCATCTCGAGAGTCATCCCCTGCGGAAGCGGCGGCAGCTGTCGCCGTTGGCCGTCCTCGTTGAGGTCAGATGCGTCGGGGGTTGCGGCGCCACGCCCGCGCTCCTGGGCGTTCCCAACCCCGGCCGCGAGGCTCAGCAGCAGCGCCGGCAGGGTCATTCGCAGACGGATCATCGGCCACCTCCCCCCGACCGGTCTGGCCGGTCCGCGCTTGCCCGTTCCGCCTCGGCTCCATCGGTTGTTGCCGGCAATGCGAAGGCCAGCAGTTCATCGCTCCTTGGCGCGTTGATCTGGAAGTTGCCGCCGGCCGGCACCGCCACGAATTGCCGCCCGTTCACGGCATAGCTGATCGGCGGTCCGTTGACGCCGCCATTTGCCTGGAAGCGCCAGAGCTGACGTCCCGACTTGGCATCGAAAGCGAGGAACTGCCGGTCCTTGGTACCGGTAAATACCACGCCTCCGGCAGTCACGACCGCGCCACCGATCATCGGATCTTTCACCTTGTTCTGCCAGGCGATCTTCCCGGTCTTGAGGTCCACCGCTGAGAAGAGGCCGTACTGCGGCTCGCCAGTGGCGACGAAGGCGCCGCCGAGCCACATCGCCGGTGGCCGGAACGGCTCGCTTTTGACCTTGTAGTTCATCGGCTGGTGCATGCCGAGGACGTAGAGGTAACCGGTCTCAGGGCTGAAGGCGGTCGGTGACCACTCGGAGCCGCCGTTGGCTCCTGGCAGCATCCGAGTGCCCTTCGGTGTCGGCAAGGCGAACATGTTTGCCTGGGGAACGAACGCCTGGCTCCGGCGCAGCGGTCGGCCGTTTTCCCGGTACATCATGTCTACCCAGCCGGTCTTGCCCGCCTGGACCACGGCAGGAACCGGTCGGCCAGCGGAGTCCGCGGTCTCGACCAGCACTACCGGGCTTGCCGCGTCGAGGTCCCACACATCATGGGGGATCTGCTGAAAGAACCAGCGCAGCTTCCCGCTCCGGTAATCCAGCGCCACGATGGAGTTGGTGTACAGGTTGTCGCCTGGACGGACGCTGCCATCGAGATCGGGTGACGGATTGCCGGTAGTGAAGACGACGAGTCCCCGCTCCAGGTCAATAGCGGGCGCCTGCCAGACACCGCCGCCGCCGCGCTGCCAGGCATCGGCGTGCTTTGCGCTGTCGGCCTTTTCGCGGGGAATGTTTCGATTGAGCTTGACGCCGAAGGGATCTGTCTCCCGC
>DATADG010000315.1:0-9442 GCA_036258655.1 Gemmatimonadales bacterium
CACCGATCCCAACACTTACCGCACCAATTATTTCGGTCGCTCCGATGACCCGAACTATGACCAGTCGGGTCTCAATCCCAACGGGTGCACGCTGCTCGATGTGGCCCAGGGCGCCTGCGTTCAGAGCCGGATCGATGCTTACAACCCACTGAACGATGATAGCCAACGACCGCTTGCCCCCGGACACCGGCAGCAATACGGGGTCAACGTGGCGGGTGGCACCGAGGCGGCGACGTACTACGTCTCGGCCGAGTACGAGGGCGAAGTCGGCGTGTACAGGCTCAGAGGGTTCGACTTGGACTCGGTACGGGACGCCACGTTCGACAACATCCCCGAGGAACAGCTCCGGCCCAACGAGCTGGACAAGCTCACCCTACGAGCCAACGGAACGGCAAAGGTGGCCTCCAATGCCGACCTGCAGCTCTCGCTCGGGTATCTCACCAGCCAGCTGCGCCTGCCCGAGAACGACAACACGCTGAACTCGGTTATCGGGAGCGGGGACGGCAGCGGGTATCCTCAGGACATCAATCGAGGCTGGTACCTGGTGCCGGCAGAGATTTATGCTGAGCGAAACCGGCAAGGCATTGGACGGTTCACCGGCGGGCTGACCGCCAACTGGCGGCCGCTGAGCTGGCTCACTACCAGAGCGACGTTCGGCTATGACGTGACCAACCGGCAGGACACCCAGTTCTGGCCGACCGGTGAAGTGAACCCGTTCGCGTACCCCACGCAGTGGGAAGGGGAGCTGAACATCACGCGAGCACAAACCTCGCAGCTGTCGGTAGATCTCTTCAGTGCCGCGTCATACAACGTGACGTCCGACTGGAGTGGAAGAACCGCAGTGGGAGGCCAGTTCTTCCGGAACCTCAACACCAACAGCTTCGCGCAGGGCCGCGGCCTCGCACGTGGCACTGAGGCCATCTTCGGTGCCGCGACCACCGACGCCTCGGACGATTACATCGAGAGCCGATCCGCGGGGGGCTTCGTCGATCAGCAGATGAGCTTCCGGAACCGTCTGTTTCTGACCGCTGGTCTCCGCCTCGATGATAACAGCGCGTTCGGTAAGAACTTCAACACTCGGCCGCTGCCGAAGCTCAGCGCTTCCTGGCTGGCCCGGGACGAGCAGAGTCAGGATTTCATCAACACCATTCGTTTGCGCGCAGCATACGGGCAGTCCACCCAACAGCCCGGTAGCATCGATGCACTCCGGTTCTACGCTCAAGCCGCGGTCCGCAAGGATGCTGCGTCCGGCAGCGGCGTGACCATCGCGAACCTGGGCAACGCCGACCTCAAGCCGGAACTCTCGCAGGAGATAGAAGCCGGCTTCGATGCGGGCCTCTGGGGCAACCGGCTGACAGTCGAGGCGACAGTCTTCTACAAGGAGACGAAGGACGCACTAATCGAGCGGGAGATCCCGCCATCGGTGGGAGCCACAACCACCCAGTTCTTCAACTTGGGCAAGGTCTCGAACAAGGGGATCGAGTTGCGGCTGGACACCCGCCTGATCGACAACCCGAACTTCGCCTGGGATGTCACTTTTAGCGGCTCGTTGGTCGACAACAATCTCGACGAGCTCGGGGAGGGAGTTGAGCCCATCACTCTCGGGTTCATCCAGCGGCACGTGGAGGGCTATCCGCTGGGAGGGATCTGGGACCGGCCGATTCTCTCGGTGAATGACGCCAATGGGAACGGCATCATCGAACCGGCCGTCTACGACGATGCAGGAAACGTCGTCATACCGGGCGAATACACCGTTGGCGATACCGCCGTGTACCGCGGCTCGGCGATCCCCACCAGGGAGTTCGGCCTGCGGACCAGCCTCTCCTTCTTCCGCAATCTCTTCAATGTGGGGGCCTTGTTCGACTACCGAGGCGGGCACTGGATCGAAAACGGCACCGACTCCTTCCGGTGCGGCGGCGGCGTCATCTACTGCCGCGCGCTGGTGGACCCAACCGCACCACTGGACGAACAGGCCGCCGCCGCTGCCTATACCTATGGCGATCCGGGCGGCTTTACGGAGTGGGGATTCTTCGAGCCGGCATGGTTCATCAAGCTCCGCGAGCTGTCGCTCACGGTCAATGCTCCGGACCATATCGCCAGATTGCTGGGCGCCAGCCGGGCCAGCCTGACGCTCAGTGGACGGAATCTCTGGACCATCGACGACTACAGCGGAATCGATCCCGAGGTGAACGGCTTTGGACAGGGCCGGGAGGGCGGCAGCAACTTCGCCGCAACCGACTTCTTCTCGCAGCCGCAGGTGCGCCACTGGGTGGCGCGACTGAACCTTGGCTTCTGACCGGAGACGATATCAATGTACCGTATAAACGCCACCTGCCGGTCCGTGGCCTTGACCATACCGCTCCTCATCACCGGAGTGCTGGGCTGCGGGCTCTTGGACACAGACCAACCCAACATCGTCGGCGCCGAAGACCTGGACACGCCCGCCGGGGCTGCAACCAAGCGTCTAGGCGCCATCAGCACGTTCACTCTGGCTAAAGATGGTGACTTCAACCCCGTGGCCGTGCCCGGAAACGAGGATGCGTTCAACGACGACTCGGACGGCTATGTCCTGTGGAGCGGCCTGCTAGCCGACGAATTCGTCAACCCGGGTTTCATCCCCAGCCGCACGGAAGTGGATCTGCGGCGTGCCGAACCTGTGACCGCAGGTCTCGGTGCGCTGTTTCAGTCGCTTTCACGCGCACGGAGCGGAGCGGAGGACGCGGCGGCATCGCTGCAGACGTTCGGCACCGAACCCGATGCGGATCCCGGCATACCGGAGATGCTCTCTCTCGCGGGGTTCATCTACATCTTCTTGGGCGAGGGCTTCTGTTCCGGTGTGCCGGTGAGCCGGATGGTCGGTGATGAGATCGTCTACGGTCAGCCGCTCACCACAATGGAGATCTTCGACACGGCCATCGTGCGTTTCAACACGGCTCTGGCCCACCCCAGCCTGCTGCCCGGAGATGCAATCCACTCACTGGCTTCTATAGGACTGGCCCGAGCGCTGGTCAACAAGGGACTGGAGAATCTGCCTGCGGCCGCCGCAGCGGTGGCGGCGGTGCCGGAGGGGTTCGTCTACGAAACCGAGCACGCCACGACGCCCGCCGCATTGCACAACGGCATCTTCGAGGCCGTCAACAACGGCGAGTTTGGGACGCACGACCAGGAAGGAGGAAACGGCCTGCCCTATGTATCGGCCGAAGACATACGGGTCCCGGGCGACTCGGGTATCGCGTCGGACAATAACACGGAGACCTGGTTTCCCTTGAAGTATGCCAGCTTCGAGGCATCGGTCCCCCTCGCGGACTATGTCGAAGCCCAGCTCATCATTGCGGAGAGTGAGCTGCAAGCCGGCGACTTCTCCGCCATGACTCAGCGGCTGAATAGTCTGCGCAGTGCCTTTGACCCGGTGGCACTCCCTGCACTTGCCACGCCGGGCGATGCTGTCTCGGCTACCGATCTCCTGTTCACCGAAAGGGCATTCTGGCTCTTTGCCACGGGACACCGGCTGGGCGACATGCGCAGGCTGATTCGGCAGTACCTCCGCCCTGCGGAGACGGTCTTCCCTACCGGGGAATGGTTCAAGGGGACAGCCTATGGAACTGATGTGAACCTGCCGCTGCCGCGCAGAGAACAGAACAATCCCAACCTTCCGGAAACGGGGTGTTTGGACCGGAACGCCTAGTGTAAGACTATCGTCTGTGGGCTATGGGCTGATCGGGGAACGGAGCAGCCCATAGCCCAAAGCGTATTGCCTATACCCTCTAAAACACAGCGAGGGAGGATCTCGAAAGATCACTTTCCAGCGTCCACTTGATCCACTGACCCGGCTGGATCAGAAGGTCCTCGCTGGTGAACGAGCCTTGTCCACCCACCGGGTACGCTCGCAGCCTGAGTTTTCCTCCGCTGGTGAGTCTCCGATACGGGAACACGAAGTTCTTGGTACTCAGCCCGGCTACCATTCCTAAGCGCTGAGACTGGCTGCCATCCATCAGGTAAATGACGATGTCGCTCCAGTGGTGACTCTCCACTTCCAGCGGGATCTCCGCGTTGGAGCTCGGTCCGGGTGAGTCGGATTGGCGCGATGATAAGAGCCCGCATGCTGGAGCGCTGGCGAGCCACATCGATAACGAGAGAAGGATGCGGATGACGAGCACGACCACCTCCGGCCGGTCTAACCCAAGCTAACCTCCACATCCTCGGGATCGGCAGTCCTCAATCCGGATCGAACCACCGGCATGGCGCTATGGCACTTTGACGACCGGCAGGCTTCGGGATCTGCCGGTCAGTACACCGAATGACTGGAGGCCTCGAGGTTGTTCTCCAGAGTCCAGGATATCACCTGCCCGGGAAACACCAGAATCGTCTCGGTGGTGAACGCCTGCCCCGCAACAGGCAGTGCGCGAAGCCGGATCCCACTGCTGGAGTTCAGGTGATGAGAGGAAAAGTCGAAGGTGGCTCCGCCCAGTGCAGTCACCATGCCGAGGCGCTCCGGGAGTCCGCCGCTGAGCAGGTACACGGTGATGTCGCTCCAGTTATGACTTTCTACTTCCACCAGAATGTTGTTTGCCACCGCGGACGTGGGGGCCGGCTGCTCCTCCCGGGAGAAGAGTAAGCCGCAGCCTGAGGTTGGGAGCACTGCCAGGAGCGTCACGATGTGCCGAAGGATGAACATACGGCTGCCCCTCACTGCCTCGCCGCCTGCCGGTCCGGCATCAGATGGCGGTGATACCAGGCAAGATACCGCTGCAGACGGTCGCGCTCATAGCTGGGCTTGCGGATCTCGTGGAACTCACCCGGATAAATGACCAACTCGGTTTCCCGGCGCAGGCTCTTGAGCGCCTGGTACATCTGCTCCGAGTTGAGAAGCGGAACATTGAAATCCTTCTCACCGCACAAAAACAAGGTTGGGGTAACGATCCGGTCGGCGTGGAAGAACGGATAGGACACCCGGAGCCACGCCTCGGTGTTGCCCCATGGCGTGCCCAGCTCGGCCTCATACTCTTTGACGTACTGGTCAGTTCCGTAGCCCGCGAGAGCGTTGGACTGCCCTGCCCCGCTGATCGCAGCCTTGAACCTCTGATCCCGCGCGATAACCTGGTTGGTGAGGATACCTCCATAGCTCCACCCCCCGACCCCCAGCCGAGTGGAATCAGCCACTCCCTGGGCGACGGCGTAGTCGACTGCCGCGAGAACATCCTGTCCGTCCTTGTTGCCCCAATCGGCCCAGATTGCGGTGGAGAACTTCTCTCCGCGGCCCGAGCTTCCTCGCGGGTTGGCCGCCACGACCGCAAAACCATCGGCCGCCAGCAGTTGGAATCCAAGATTGAACTCGTTGTAGAACTGGTAGACCGGCCCGCCGTGAATCCAAAGCACGGTGGGCACCCTGCTACCCTTGCGGTAGTTGAGGGGTCGCACCAGAAAGCCGTGAATTGGAGTGCCGTCGCGACTGCGAAATGAAATCTCTTCGACCGGGGCCAACCGGACACTCCGGAGCCAGTGATCGTTCTGGCGTGAGAGCGGGCGCGGCTCACCCGAGTCGAGCGCAAAAATCTCGTTGGGCATGGAGGGTGTGCTCGCCAACAGAGCTACATTGCCCTTCCGTGCGATGGAAAAGTCGCCCACCAACCGCCGTCCACCAGTGAGTGGCTTGACTGGGCCGCCCTCCGCCGGAACGCTGGCGAGATAGCTGACCCGGTCTTCCTCCAGAAGGAACAAGATGGTCGAGCCGTCGGACGACCACTGCGGTGACGACACGTTTCGGTCGAGCGTCGGCGTGAGGACCCGGGCTGGGCCTCCGGAAGCCGGGACCACGGCGAGCTTCTGGCCGGCATAGTAGATCAGCTTCAGCGGACCACCCTGGACGTAGGCCAGGTACTTGCCATCCGGACTCCAGGCTGGTGGGCGTCCACCCCAGGCCGGATCCATGTCGGGACCCTCGTACGTAGTGACCTGGCGTGGAGCTGACCCGGGAGATGCGTCCACGACATAGAGATCGTAGTTCGCCGTGCGGTCGAAGTCCGGCCGTCGCCGGCTGACAAATGCTATGCTCCGTCCATCAGGAGACCACGAAGGCGCCTGCTCGTCGTACCCGCCCGGCGTGAGGATTTCGGCCTTTCGCCTCGCAATGTCGAAGAGGTACAAATGACTGCGGCGGTGATCGAGATAGCCGGTTTCATCCTCCTTGAATTGAAAGCGCGTGATCACGATTGGCTTGGGAGTCTTGGAGGAGTCCGCCCCGCTGAGCGAATCCGGCTCCGGGTCGGCTGCTATGAGAGCCAGCCGCTTACCATCGGGCGACCAAGCGTATTCCGAAACACCGCCTGGGATATCAGTCAAACGCTCGGCCTCTCCCCCCGCCCGATCCAGGATCCAGATCTGATCGACTTGTCGAGCGTCCTCGCGGTTGGAGAGAAACGTCAAATACCGGCCATCGGGGCTCCAGCGAGGCGTGCTTTCGTTGGATTTGCTTTTGGTCAGTCGGAGGGTGCGGCGGCCGTCCCAACTGGACATCCACACATCGCGATCCGAACGATCTCGCACCGTGTCCACCGTCGTAACCGTGTACGCCACCCAGTCCCCATCAGGGGAGATTTCCGGGCCGCTGACCTCACGCATCTGAGATAAATCCGCGAGCGTCAGCTTCCGCTGTGCCTCGCCCTGCCCGGCCAGGGGAGTAACCAGGATACTTCCCGCTATGAAGCCCACGACACTTCTCTTGATCATGACACACCACTCCTGACCCAGGTCGACCAGACTGTACGCACTCCGCTGGCGGTCGGACACGACTATTTACCTCGCGGTGGCCCCTCTTCGCCCACCGCTTTATAGACCACTCCACCCTTCATGACAAACGCCACCCGCATGAAGCTCCGAAGGTCACTCAGCGCATCGCCCTCGATCGCAATGATGTCGGCGTGTTTGCCAGGCGCAATCGAGCCTACACTGTCCTCCTGTCGGAGCAGCTCCGCTGCCGCGATCGTTGCCGACTGTATGGCTTGCATCGGTGTCATCCCATACTTGACCATGTACGGCAGTTGCATGGCATTTAGACCGTGGGGATAGACGCCGCTATCCGTGCCGTACGCGATCTTTACTCCTGCCGTGACCGCCTTTCGAAAACCGGCGCGCTGCCGCTCCGTCGTCGCCGCGTTCTTCTCCAGAATGTCCCGGGGCCAGTTTTCTTTCCGCCCCACGCTGTCGATGTAGTCGCCATTCCAGATGTCCGCCACCAGCCAGGTTCCATGGCGCTTCATGAGCACGATGGCTTCATCATCGAGCAGCGATCCATGATCGATGGAGCGCACCCCGCCCCGAACAGCACGCTTGATACCTTCGGCCCCGTGGGCATGCGCCGCCACCGAGGTACCGTACTCCGACGCCTGCTCCACAGCGGCGCGGATCTGCTGTTCGGTAAACTCGGCTACCCCGGGCTTGGTACCCCGCGTGAGGACTGCTCCGGTCGCAATCAGCTTGATGAAATCGGCGCCGCCGTTCAGGATTGCGCGGACGCGCTCCCTGACCTGGTCCACCGAGTTGGCCACGCCGAACCGGAACACTGGCGGTAAGCTGACGTCCGGTGCCGCGCCGATTAGCTCACCGCCGCCGCTGGAGACGGTGAGATAGGCCCCAGCCACCTGCATGCGCGGCCCAATCACAGTCAAATCATCGATGGCGTCTCTGAGCGCGACATCCACCAGCGCCCGATAGGTGCCGACGTCGCGGACCGTAGTAAACCCCGCAAGCAGGGTGGCACGAGCGTTCCGGACTCCACTAAACGCTTCTTGGGCCTCCGAGCGCTGCAACGGAAACAGGACCTCGGCACTGGAGGGCTCTCCTACCAGATGGGTGTGGCAATCGATGAGACCCGGCAACACCGTGAATCTGGAGAGATCGATGATCCGTGCGCCCTCAGGAGGACGTGCCGAGCCAGGCTGGACCGATTCGATGCGACCATCCCGAACGAACACCAGCTGATCACGACGGATCTCACCCCGCTCCACATCCACCAGCCTTCCCGCCCGCAGTGCGCTGATGGTCTGAGCGTCAGCGGACAGAGAAGAGGCTACCGCGAGGAGCGTGATGGCAACAGGGTGAATGAGCCGCATCATGAGGCTCCGGGATGTGAGCAGAAGCCCGCGGAAGAGGATCCGCGGGCTTCGGCAATATATCTCGATAAGCTGTGGGAGAGCGAACTTCCGAGCGGCTACTCGTTGGCCTTGTCGACGTCAACCGTGGGAACCTTCACTTCCTTCTTCTCCGTGTTGACGTCCACATCCGGCACGTTGATGGTATCGGTAGCCGTTCCGGTCTCTACTGTCGGTGTGTTGATCGTATCGGTCTCCGTACCGACGACCGGCTTCTGCACTTCGTACTGCCCTTCTCCCGTTTTCTCGCATCCGCTGAGCGTCCAGAACGCCGCGAAGGCAAGCGCAAGCGTGAGCGTCCGCACGACTGACCTCCCATGGTTGAAGAGCTGGAGCGGTGGTTTCCGTAGGCATCAATATCTATGTCTCCGCAGCAGAAGCCGTGTTGCGGATCACCCGGTTCCGTTCTGTACACGCTCTCAACAAATGTAGAGGATGTTGACAACTTTGTTCGTAAACTGCTTGTGCGGTAATGTGATACAGATCACTTGAGTGCAAAAAAACTCGCATGTACTCCGAAGAGCCGGGAGGAGGCGCCGGACACTATTTCTCGACCAGGATCAGAAACTTGGACGGTGACCAGAACTCTTCGGGAGAGGCAATTTCCAGGACCCCCCTCACCTCACCCTTCTCATTTACGTCGCCGGTCAAATATTCCGGGCTCTGCCGGGACACGATTTTGTACTTCTTGTCGGCTCGAGGGAGCGGAATGGATACTGTCTGGGTCTTATCCACTACAGTGAAGGCATCGAGGTTTGGCTTGCGGGCAGGCTCGAGCCGAGTGCCTCCGAAGAAGAGGAATTTCGAGCCCTCCTTTGTGACCACGCCATTTTGCAGCAATTCGTCTTTCGTTCCTACGGCGTAATACACCCGGTTCTTGTAGGTCGTCAGATTCGCCACCGTATCCCGGAGCGATGCAGCCTGGCCGCTGAGATCATCCACCTGGCCGTTCAGTGATGCGATCTGAGCTCTCTGGCGCTCGATGACCGCCTCCTGCTCGACCCGCTGCTGTTCCGCGGCAGCCTTCAGATCTTCGATGTTTTGTTTGTAGGTAGAGATCTGCGCCAATAATCTCGCATTCCGGATCTTGGCGTTCTTCGCGCGGTTCTCCGTCGCCGTGAGCTTGGCTTCGCTTTCGTTCAAGCGTTCGATCAACTGGTGAATCCGTTGCAGTGTGGCCTTGCGCTCCTCCCGATCACGCTCGGCGCCAGGGGCCCCCGGGTCGCTGAACTCGGAGGAGAGTGAGGACACCCGTGCGCGGGACAGCTCGCTGTTGAGATCGCTGACAAACTGGG
>DATADG010000316.1:0-5167 GCA_036258655.1 Gemmatimonadales bacterium
GCCAGGGAGCCGCAGGTCCACGAAGGGGACCCAACGGCGATCTCCTGGTCATGCTGGACATCAAGGACGACGAGCGTTTCGAGCGACAGGGAGACGATCTGATCTATGACCTTCCGCTTTCGTTCTCTCAGGCTGCGTTAGGCGGGGATCACGAGGTGCCTACGCCATATGGGAACGAGCGGCTGCGCATTCCACCGGGGACACAGCCCGAGACGGTGCTCAGGCTTCGTGGCCGAGGGCTGCCGATCCTGGGGCAGGATGCCAAGGGAGACCTGCTGGTGCGAGTCCATGTCTGGACTCCCGAGCGTTTGACCGACGAGCAGGAACGTCTCTTCCGTGAGCTCGCCAAGCTCGAGGGAGAAGCGCCGAAGCGCGCGCCGGGGTTCTGGTCCAAGATCAAGGAGGCCCTCGGCGCATGAGCTGGTGGGCCATCGATGTGCGTACGGCCTCTGACCAACGGGAGGTGCTGGGGGCGTGGCTGGTGGCTCGTACAGGCCAATCGGTGGAAGAGCGGGAGGATGGTACTCTGGTGGCCTTTGCTCCCGATGAGCAAGCCGCAGAAGTCCTGGTAGACGAGCTCCAGCGCACGGCTCCAGCACCCAACCAGAGCCGGCGCCAGCGGCTCGAAGAGATCGACTGGACTATCCAGTGGCGCAATGGGCTCGGTCCACGCCACCTCGGTTCACTCACAATAGTTCCTTCCTGGCTTCCTGAAGCTCTCGATCGCCACCCTCACACGGTCGTTCTCGATCCCGAAACCGCTTTCGGCAGTGGGGAGCACGGCTCGACCCGCGTGGCTCTTAGGCTGCTGGGCGATCTGCTCAGGCGAGGCGATCGCGTCCTCGACCTTGGAAGCGGCAGCGGGATCCTCAGCATCGCGGCCATAAAGCTCGGCGCCAGCCGAGCTACCGGAATCGAGATCGATGCCGCAGCAAATGAGGTCGCCATGCGAAACGCGGACCGGAACGGTGTCACCGATCAGGTGGATTTTCTGACCGGTGACGCGGCGGAACTTGCTCCACTGGTAGGCCCGGTCGACCTGCTGGTCTCCAACATTCTGCGGTCGGCCAACACGGACCTGCTCCCGTCCATCAGGCGAGCCCTGCGTCCGGGCGGTGCAGCCATCTTCTCCGGCATGGAGGAGCAGGAAGCAACCGAGTTCCGGCGCACGCTTCTGACTGCCGGCTTCGGTGCGCTCGAGGAGACGGTGGACGCCGGCTGGTGGGGAATCGCCGCACGCCCAGGATGAGGGTGCTGATTCAGCGTGGCAGCGGGGAGGCAGGAAAGCGGGTCAGACTGGACGAAAATGAGATCCAGCATCTGCGGGTGCGCCGGGCGAGAGATCGGGAGCGGGTTGAAGTTCTGGATGGTGCGGGGTTACGAGGCATCGGCAGCCTGGTGCAGGATGGCCGTGAATGGATGGTGGAAGTAGAGGCTGTCGAACGCACGCTGAGGCCGCCAGAGACGACGCTGGCGGTCGCTGCCGGTGACCGGGAGCGGTTCTCCTGGATGGTAGAGAAATCGGTGGAGCTCGGCGTTACCCGCATTCTGCCACTGGAGACCGCCCGCACCGCAGGCGTGTCGACCCGCCTCAAGGATCCTCACCTGGATCGACTGAGGCGCTCGGCCCTCGAGGCCATCAAACAATCAGGCGTGACCTGGGTCCCCAGCATCGAATCACCGCTGCGTCTGGAGGAGCTGCTTCGGAGAGAGCAGTCCGGAGCGGCTTGGCTCGCTGACAGTCAGGGCGAGCCCGCACCGGCGTCCCTGGACCAGGGTCCGCTCACCGTACTGGTAGGGCCCGAGGGAGGACTGACTCCGGACGAAATTGCCTTGGCGACGGCAGCCGGATTTCAGCCGACTGCGCTCGGCCCGCATACTCTGAGGTTCGAGACTGCCGCCTTGGCCGCTGCCGCGGTCATCGCCCAGGCCAGACTGCGGGGACAACATGGCTGACTGTCTCTTTTGTAAGATTGTCGCCGGTGACATCCCGGCGAAGATCGTCAAGCGATCACCAGACGCACTGGCGTTTCGGGACATTGAACCCCGCGCGCCGGTCCACGTGCTGGTGATTCCCACCAGACATATTCCGGCTGCACGGGATGCGAAAGGCGAAGACGGCGAGCGACTACTCGGGAAGCTTCTCGCTTTTGCGGCGGAGCTGGCTCGGGAGGAAGGGATTGATTCCGATGGATATCGGATAGTAACCAACACCGGGAGAAACGCAGGCCAGAGCGTGGATCATCTCCATTTTCACCTATTGGGCGGACGTAAGCTGAGCTGGCCGCCCGGATGAGATCACTTGCCCTGCGACTCCGACGAGAACCTGTAGTGCTCGATCTTCCGTTCCCACTGTTCGATGAGCTTCGGGGTGGGAAGCCCGATCTTCTGCACAAATCGCTCGAGCGCTGGGAAGAAACGATCCGGCTCGTCGGCAAATGCGAAATGTGACGACCGCTCGAGCACCAGGAGCCGACAGGTCGGGAAGTGCTTCGCAAAACTGCGTGGCTTACCTGCGCTCCAGGTCGGGTCCCACCGGCCTTCAATGATCAGGCAGGAAATCGGCATTTCAGTGAACGCGCCGTCCAGGCGGTAGCGGAAGCCGGATTGATTCAGAAGGCGGTTGAAGTCCAGATCGTGCAGCCATTCATGCGTGGCGATCTGAGCCATGCGCACGTCCGTAGGGCGCCGGAAGTACTGCCGCTTCCAGTCGCCGTTGCGAAGGGCGTTGTACACCAGCAGCCGCATGGTGGCGAGGTCCATCGTCGCGCTATGGACGGGAACCACCGACGCGCCATTGCGAGTGTAGATCTCCCGCACCCGAGCTCGCTCGCCCGGAAGCATGAACGCCCGACCATCCGAGTCTCCAAAGTCGGCGGCGAATGCTTCCGACGAGGAAACGAGCACGAGTCCTGCTGTGTGCTGAGGGTGGTAGATCGCGTAGAGCTGTGCCAGCAGGCCGCCGAAGGAATGCCCGAGGACGATCCAACGGTCGATGCCCAGGCCGACACGAAGCCGGTCCAGATCGGCTACAGCCTGCTCGGCGGTATACCCGCTCTCGGGGGTCCACGACGACTGCCCAGTACCGCGGAGGTCGTAATAGATCACCCGGGCGAACCGGGCTGCTCTGGAAAAATGTGGGTGGAAAGATTGGAGAGTGTTACCGGGGCCTCCGGGAATGAGCACCAGCGGAGTACCGGACCCGTGCTCCTGGACGTGAAGGAACCCGGCTCTAACCGGAATACGCCCCCGCTGCAGGGGCATTTCAACGGTGGAATCAGGACGGGGGACGGCGGGGACTCCTCGCAACGGGCCGGTCTCAACGTGGGCGATGCTGTCGAGCACGGTTTCAGATTGCTGCGTCGAGGGCAGAGTTTGCCCGAAAAGTGGACCGGCCAGGCAGGTCATTGTGAGCAGGGGGGCGAATCGCATTTCAGTCACCCAGGCGCGGACTTTGCCTGTACGATTCACGCGTGCTGCGGGTGTCATCTGAATCTTCCGACTCCGCTTGCTCGGCGGTACAGGGCCGCCTAAATTAGCGACTTTCTACCAGTTAGGCCGTCAGGCCGAGAGGGGTGATCACAGGAATGCCGGAAGTCATCATCCATGATGACGAGAGCTTCGAACGGGCGCTCAAGCGCTTCAAGAAGAAATGCGAGAAGGCTGGGATTCTCTCCGACTTGCGCAAGCACCGTCACTTCGAGAAGCCGAGCGAGAAACGGAAGCGGAAGATGAACGCCGCGGTCCGCAAGAACCGACGTGGTCCCCGTGTCCCCAGAGCCTGATCTGGCCTCCAGTTTGCGCGCCGCCCTGAACGCGGCGCGCAAAGCGCAGGACAAAGACCGCACGCTGGTCCTCGGAACGATCCTGTCGAATCTGAAAAACCGCGAAATCGAGTTGCGCCGGCCGGCCACCAGCGACGAAGTCGCCGATGTGCTCCGCAAAGGGATAAAGATCAGGCGCGAGGCAGTCGAGCAGTTCACGGCTGCGGGCCGGCAGGATTTAGCTCAGGCAGAAGCTGCTCAGATCAAGGTCCTGGAGGAGTTCCTTCCACCCGCCGTCGATCCTGAAGAAATCCGAGCAGCAGTTCGGAGCGCCATCGGTGGGGGCGCGAGGGATATCGGGAAGGTGATGTCGCAGGTGTTGCCGAAGTACAAGGGTCGCGCGGATGGAAAGCTGATCAACCAGATTGCACGCGAGGAGCTTCAGGCGGGCTGATGAAGCGGGTGGACTTTGATTCTCCGGACGGGGTGCCGGCCCAGACGCAGGGCAGCACCCCGTTGCCGTTGCCGGCTCATGAGAGCGGCGATGCGCTCGATACCATCGAGCTGGAGGCGGTCCTCGAGCTGGTTGCCGCTCATGCTGCCGGTCCACTCGGGGCGGAGCGGGTCCGGTCTCGCCGTCCGACCATGGACCTCTCCTGGATTCGCGCAGAACTGGACCGCGTTTCGGAGATCGCCGGGCTGGTCCGGCGAGGTGACGGGCTGCTCGCCGAGCCGATTCCGGATGTCGCGGACGCACTGGCTCGGCTTCGGATTGAAGGGAGCGTGCTGGAAGGCAAAGAGCTCGCCGCTCTGCGGCTGGTATTAGTCGCCGCGCGGTCTGTTCACACGGATCTCGTCCGCCTGAATGAGATAGCGCCGTTGTCCGCCGCACTTCGCCGACCCTTGCCCGAGAAGGCCATCGAGCGCCGGCTGGAGCAGTCGGTGGATGCCGACGGGAACCTGCTCGATACCGCGAGTCCAGCTCTGGCAGCCGCCCGGCGCGAAGTACAGGCAGCCCGCCAACGGCTGCTCCGTCGGCTTGACACACTGCTTCGAACTCTCGATCAGGGCGCTGCTCCGGCAGACGCCTCCGTGACGGTCCGCTCCAACCGCTATGTGATTCCCGTGCGTCGCGACTCGAGAAATCGGCCGCCAGGCATCATTCATGACGAGTCAGGCAGTGCCGGAACCTTGTTCATCGAGCCCTCCGAGACCATCGAGCTGGGTAACGAGCTCCGGG
This sequence comes from Gemmatimonadales bacterium, assembly GCA_036258655.1. Lineage (GTDB taxonomy): Bacteria > Gemmatimonadota > Gemmatimonadetes > Gemmatimonadales > GWC2-71-9 > CAVVWJ01. The sequence goes on from DATADG010000316.1 coordinate 5,005, forward strand.
AGGCACAGGTCGAAGAAGAGCGAGAGACGTTGCGGGTGTTACGCGAGTTGAGCGGAATGCTCCGGCCTCACCTTCCGGTGCTTCGTGATCTGGTCGAGATGTGCATCGCGGTGGATGATTTGGCAGCCCGGGCCCGCTACGCGGTGGCAGTAGAGGGAGAGAA
>DATADG010000317.1:0-1532 GCA_036258655.1 Gemmatimonadales bacterium
GATGGAACGCAACCAGCAATTATCGTGCGGGCGCCGGCTCAGACCGCCGTTGAACTGAAAACCGCTGGCCCGTAAGGGTTTCCGAGTACGCCTGAAGGGTTCCGAGTACGCCCCCAGGGACTCGAACCCTGAACCCGCGGATTAAGAGGTCCCGGCGGACCGTTTTAAAGGTGTTCGCCGATGTTCAGATCAGGCCTGTGACCAGCACCTTCGCGTCCGGATCCATTCAGAACCGTTCGTAGCGTCGCGATCTCATTGGCATAGTAATTGGCATAGTGGCCCGGCGGGATGGGGAGACACTGTGGGCCTTTTACCGCGTGAGCCAGCCGGAGTACTCCTCAGTTTGGGATGCTTCACCGCCGACCCGGCTTGACCGTCACACCCAGTGCGCATACTTCCCGCCATGGCGATCTGCACTTGGTGTACGCAAGAGATGCTGGTGGCGAGCTCGTGCTCGATCGAGGTGTTGCACCAGTCCGGCGTGGCGTACTCGCTGCCCCGGTATGGCGAGGAGCTCAGGAGTTGGTGGCGGCCCCGCTCCGGTCAGCGGTGCGGCGATTGCGGTGTGCTTCCCGGTGGCCTGCATCACCTCGGTTGCGACATCCTCGAGTGTCCGTCCTGCGGAGGGCAGCTCCTGGGCTGCGATTGCCGCTATGACGAGGACGGGCCCGACGAGGACGACCAGGACGACGAAGGCGATTGGATCGTGGCGAGTTAGCCCAGAAGATGTGTCGTTGTAGCCCAGCTCCGACGCCGCACGAACGACGACGGGTCATCCGGCTTTGGCGAGGCGCTGGATGATGCGTGTCGGCCGGGCGCGGGCGAGGTCGTGGCTGGTCTGAAGGGCAAGCCAGAACTCGGGGGTGGTGCCGAAGGCTCCGGCCAGGAGCCAGGCCGTTTCGGGGGTGACGCCGCGCTTCCCTCGGACGAGTTCGTTGATTCGCTGGACGGGTATGCCGAGGTGTGCCGCCAGAGCGACCTGGGTCAGTCCCAGTGGCTCAAGGAATTCCTCGAGGAGGACTTCGCCCGGATGGGTGGGAATACGCTTCTTCGGCAGCATCATGGGCACCTCAGTGGTAGTCGACGATCTCCACATCGTGGGCATCGCCCGATTCCCAGCGGAAGACGATCCGCCACTGGTCATTGACTCGAATGCTGTGCTTTCCTGCCAGATCTCCCCGCAGTGCCTCCGAGCGGTTCCCGGGAGGAGCGCGCAGGTCGCGCAGCTCCACCGCGGCGTTCAACATGTCCAACTTGCGGACGGCGCTACCACGGATCTCCGGCGGCAGGCTCCGGACCCGCTTACCCCCTTCGCCGTGGAAAAGGGCCTCGGTCGCCGAATCGCCAAACGAAGCGATCACGAGACCCGGTCCACGAGCTGATTATACCTGCTTACACGGATACCGTGCAAGCCCATTCACCCCGGGCACCTGCGGACGGTCTGACCAAGGGAGACACTGTCTTCGCCTTGGAGTGGCTCGAACCGCAGGCGCACGAGATCTTCGACCGGTTGGCCGGCGTTCAGTAGGGCG
>DATADG010000318.1:0-1816 GCA_036258655.1 Gemmatimonadales bacterium
CCCGACCTGAAAGTCGAGCTTCCGCTCCTTTGCCTGCTCCTCCGTCAGGCCGATGCTTGCCACCTCGGGATGGCAATAGGTCACGCTCGGCACGTTGTCGTACTTGATCGGTTGAGGCTTGTGCCCGGCGATCCGTTCCGCCACCACCACGCCTTCACGGCTGCCTTTGTGGGCCAGCATCGGTGGGCCGGCGACGTCGCCGATGGCATAGATGCCGGAGGCGGTGGTCTCCAGGGTGGTGAGATTCACCTTGATGAAGCCGCTATCGGTGAGCTGCACCCCGGCTTCCTTCAAACCCAGATTCTCGGTGTTCACCGCCCGTCCGGCCGCCATCAGCACCTTCTCGGTCTCGATGGCTTCGGTCTTTCCACCGCTCTCGATGTCGAGCGAGACCTTGTCCTTCGCGACGTTGGCCTTCTTCACCTTCACCCCGGCCAGGACCGTGATTCCGCGCTTCTTGTAGCTCTTGGTCAGCACATCCGAGGCTTCGGGATCTTCGATCGGGAGAATACGGGGCAGCACCTCGATCAGGGTGACTTTGGTGCCAAAGGCATTGAAGATGTCGGCGAACTCGCAGCCCACCGCCCCGGCTCCGACGATGGCGAGCGTGGCCGGCGGCTTCTCCAGGAACAGCGCCTCGTCGGAGCTGATCACCGTGGTCTTGTCGATCTCCAGCCCGATCTGGGGAATGCCCTTGACCCGGGAGCCGGTAGCGATCACGACGGCTTTGCGTGCCTGGTACTCGTCCTTTCCGACCCGCACGGTGCGGTTCGGGGCCAGGACGCCTGAGCCGCGGATCACCGCGACTTTGTACTTCTTCATGAGGAAGTCGACGCCCTTGGAGTTCTGCTCCGAAACCCTGCGTGACCGCCGCATGGCAACGCCGTAGTCGGTTTTGACCGGTCCCACCTCGACGCCCAGCTCCTTGGCGTTGTGGGCGACGAGATTGGCGACATAGGCGCTGTGGAGGAGCGCCTTGGTTGGAATGCATCCGATGTTGACGCAGACCCCGCCGAGCTTGTCCCGTTCGACCACGGCCGTGGCAAGGCCGAGCTGAGCGGCACGAATGGCGCAGACATAGCCTGCCGGACCTCCGCCTACGATGATGACGTCGTACTGGTTGGCCACGCTCTCCCCTTGTAAATGACCCAATTATGTCGCCCTGAGCATAGCGAGGGGGCCGAAGCACGGCTTTGGCCCCCTCATTTAGTCAATGGTGACAGTGTTTTACCAGACCATCGCCAGCGGGTTCTCCAGCATCCCTTTAAGCGTCTGGAGGAATCGCGCCCCAGTTGCCCCATCGATGACCCGGTGATCGCATGACATCGTGACCCGCATCCGGCGGCGCACGGCGACCGCTCCATCCTCGCTCACCACGTGAGGCGCGATACGCCCCACCGCCAGGATGCCGGCCTCGGGCGGATTGATCACCGCGGTAAACTCATCGATGTCGAGCATGCCCAGGTTGGATACCGAGAACGTCCCTCCGGTGTACTCTTCCGGCTTGAGCTTGCGCTCGCGGGCTCGATCCGCCAGATCGCGAGTCTCAGCAGCGATCTGGCGCAGCCCCTTCTGGTCGGCGTGGCGAACCACCGGGGTAATCAGCCCCTCCTCCACCGCGACCGCCATGCTGACGTGCACTTCATTCCAGTACCGGATGTGGTCGTCCTGCCACCAGGCGTTGCACTCCGGATGCTGCCGGAGTGCCAGAGCAACTGTCTTGATGATGATATCGTTGAACGACACACTCACTTCCTGACCCGCTTCCCCGCCTCCCCGCTTCCCGGCCGCGCGGAGCGCCTCCCGCGCTTCCCAG
>DATADG010000319.1:0-9054 GCA_036258655.1 Gemmatimonadales bacterium
CCGTTCAGCTACGCCGCAGGGCCGCTCGCATCCGACGTTGCAACCGCAGAGGCGCTGGTCGGCGCTCTCAGAGATCACGCCAGTTACCACAGCATCCCCCGCGTGGAGGTGAAATCGCGAGGGGAATTTCCCCCCACTCCCGGCTATCACCGAATCCAGCACTACAGCACGTACGAGGTACCGACCGCCGGCGGCGAAGCTGAGGTATGGGCCCGGCTTCATCCGGGCAGCACTCAGCGGAGTATCCGCAAAGGTGAGAAAGCCGGGGTGGTCGTGCGCCGAGGTGACAGCGAGAAGGACTGGCTCATGATGGCAAAGCTCGAGGAGCGTACGGCGCACTCGCACGGGATTCCCGCTCCACCGCGGAAGTTCTTCACAGAGGGGTGTCGACGGCTGCAACAACAAGGTCTCGCTGATGTCTACCTGGCCTTCACCCGCGCCGGTCAGCAAGCCGCTGCCATCACCGTGTGGAAGGGACCTCGGGCATGGATTTACGGTTTTGGCGCCTCCGATCCGGCATACCTCGACCAGCGACCCAACCATGTCTTGCTTTGGACCGCGATCAAAGACGCGATAACTGCGCGATGCGACTTCGACCTGGGCCGAGTTGCACCGGAGCAGGAGGGTCTGCTCGAATTCAAGCGGCGTTGGGGTGGACAGGCCATACCGCTGGCCTATGATTACTGGCCGGAAGCAGGAGGACTTAACTTCGCCCGTCGAGATCGTGGAGTCCTTGCTGCCGCTGCCGCGATATGGTCACGGCTTCCGCAGGGCATCGCACGTATGGGCGGGCGCCTCTATCGCTATCTTGGGTGACCTCGTGAGCTTCGCTTGGCGGCTTCGAAAAAAGGTCCTCAAGCGTTGGGCTCGCAACGCCTTTTTTCCCGGCGCGAGGGTAAAACTCCTGCGGCTGTGCGGCTTCACCATCGGGCACGATGTTTACATCGCGGACGATCTGATCATCGTCGAAGAGCTGTCCGACCGCGGCAATCTCACCATAGGAGACCGGGTGAGCATCGCACCACGTGTCACGCTCGTTACCTCTTCCCATCCCAATCATTCGAGAACCCGTAGCTTTGCTCCCGTATCTCAGGGTCCCATTGTGATAGAGGACGATGCCTGGCTCGGCGCGGGGTGCGTCATTCTTCCGGGTGTACGCATCGGAAGGGGTGCCGTAGTGGGGGCGAATAGCGTGGTTTCGGGAGATGTACCACCCTTGCATGTGGTGGCTGGACAGCCGGCCAGAACCGTGCGGGAGCTGACTCCCGGCGGGGAGTGGCGATGATCAGAGTGGACGCTGGTTCACAGATCCTCAGCCCGGCCGAGCGTTATGGACTCGATGTTCTGGTTGACCTCTCCCGATTGCTGGTGGCAGAGCACGCCGAGTGCGAGCTGGTCCGGGTGGAGGTCGTGGACCGGCAGACAGCCGGATCTGCCGCGGCTGACCTGAGTCACCACGCCGCGCTGGTGCGTGGCGATGGCGTGGTTCGGATTACGACTGCGTCCCTGCGGGCCGTCGCTGAGATAGCGGGTGGCGCCATCGAACAACGGTGCAGGACCACCGACCGCCACGGCCGCGTGCCGTCCACCGAGAATCCGCTGGTTGCCGCTGGACAAAGCCGCCGGCCGGTGGTCTCCGTATTGGCGCGGGAGCTTCGCCGGGCGGTGTTTGCCGTGGCAGGCAGACGGCCGGTTCGATCGCTGGCTCCCTGGCCGGATGGCCACCGGTGGGCCGCCCTGGTAAGCCATGACCTGGACGTGGTGGACTGGTGGCTGGTTTTTCCAGTGCTCCGTATGATCGAGCTGGCCTCCAAGGGCTCCTGGAGCCTCATGAGTCGAGTGGGGAGAAGTGCCCGGCGAAACTTTCGCAGGGACCCGGTCACCCGGGGAGTTCACTCAATACTTCAGCTCGAAGCCCATCATGGCATCCGCGCCAGCTGGTTCGTCATCTGCTCACAGCCGAGTGTGCGATCCTTTTTGTCCGGAGATTCCACCTACAACCCTCATGGCCAAGCCGCGCGACGCATTCTGTCAGCCCTGACACAGGCGGGTCACGAGATCGGATTGCATGGCAGCTTTGCCACTGCGGAAGATGCCAAGCTGATGAGTGACCAGCGTCGCACTCTCGCGCGGCTGACCGGAACACCGGTGGTTGGCGCCCGGCAGCATTTCCTGCGCATGAAACCGGGTCGCACGCAGAGCCACATGACGGTCTCCGGCTTCGAGTACGATGCAACCTGGGGATTTGCTGATCGCAACGGGTTCCGGTTGGGTGTCGCCGATCTGGTGCCTGCGTGGCACGAGGCCGAGGCGGCGACGCTGCCGCTGGAGATCGTTCCGCTGATGTGGATGGATCGGGCGCTCAGCAAGTATGCTGGCGTGGAGGAGCCGGGAGACTGGATCGAAGATGCGCGGGAACTCATCGAGGAGTGCAAATCCGTTGAAGGGTGCTGGGTCGGCTTGTGGCACCCCAACACGGTGGAGGCCCTCGGATTTCCAGGGGGAGAGCCGGCCTTCGTGAGTCTGCTTCAGGCTTTGGCCGATGACCGGCCGTTTTTCGCCTCAGCGCACAAGCTGGTCCAATGGCGGCGGTTCCGCCGATCTGTGCGGGCAGCACGCGTCACCGCCGACGGGCGACTCGCCCTTACCACGCCCGCGGGCCACCGGACAGTCATCGCGCTCGAGGATGAGGCCGGCGACACGACTCGAGTGCAGCTGCAAGCGAGCCGGTCGAGTGACACGGCCTAAAGTCTGGCGATTTCTTCAGTACGCTGCTGGCGCAATTCTGGTCGCTCTAGCAGTGCGCTCGTTGGTGATCAACTGGCACAGTCTGCAGACCCAGTCAGTGGCGTGGCGGCTGGTGCCCGGGTGGATTGCCGCGAGTGTGGTGGTGGTGTTTGCGGGATATGCAGTGCTCATCGAAGCCTGGCGCCGGGTGGTGCTGAGCATGGGAGAACGACTGAGCTTTCCCACAGCAGCGCGCATCTGGTTTCTCGGAAGCCTCGGCAAATACATTCCCGGAAAAGTGTGGGCGGTAGCCGGTGCAGCGGTGCTGGCCCGGCGGGCCGGTGTGGATCCCTCAGCGGCCGTGGCCGCTGCCCTCGTATTGCAGGCCTTGGCCCTGGCGAGTGGCACCGCGGTCATTGCTTTCACCGCTCGCGAGGTATTTCAGGCAATGGGGCCGAACGTGGTACCGGTTCTGGCGACCCTCCTTGTAGCGTGCCTCGCGGGCGTTGGCTTTCTCGGATCCCAGCCGGTGCTGGACCGTTTCAACCGGGTTCTGCCACGATCGTTTCCCCCGCTTCGCGCTGTTCGCCCGACTACCCTTGCCGGCGCCTTCGGCGCCAATCTCCTCGCCTGGATTGCATACGGTGCCGCATTGCTCTTTCTGGCCCGAGGTGTAATCCCGGACATCCATCTCGGGCTCGCCCAGGCAGTGGGTGTCTTTACCTGCTCGTACCTTGCCGGCCTTGTGGCCCTGTTTGCGCCGGGTGGTCTTGGACCCAGAGAATCGGTGTTTCTCCTCGTTCTCGCGGGGGATATCGGACTCAAGCCCGCTGCTGGTCTTGCTCTGGCCAGTCGGTTGCTGCTCACAGGGACTGAGCTCCTTCCAGTCCTCCCTTTGCTGCTCCGAAGGGACAGGCCTGTCGCCTCAGTTGGAAATCCTGATGGAACAACGCGCGTCTGACGAGCTCGACCGGCTGCCCGCCTGGGCCCCCTTCATCATCATGGGGGTGCTCACCTTGCTCGTTTTTCGGCAGTACCTCCTCAGCGGCCCCGGGGAGATGCTGTTGGGGCAGGACACCATCGCAGCGGGCATCATGTTTCGAAAATTCTTCGTGGAGCACATCCAGGCACTCGGCCGGCTGCCGCTCTGGAACCCCTATCTGTTTGGCGGCGTGCCGACGGTTGAGGCCGGAAGCGGGGACATTCTCTACCCGGCTTCGATTCTGCACTTTGTACTGCCGCTGACCAGCGCATTGGCCTGGAAGCTCATTGTACATGTGTATCTCGCCGGCGTGTTCATGTATCTCGCGACACGGGCTCTTGGCGCTCGCCGCTACCCCGCATTGTTCGCCGGCTCGGCCTACATGCTCTCTGCCAACCTTGTCAGCCTGGTCTGGGGCGGACAGGACGGGAAGATGTACGTCACCGCCTTGTTCCCGGCTGGGATGTGGCTCCTGGTAACGGCGCTGAACCAGCGGTCATGGATTCGTTTTCTCTGGCTGGGAGTAGTAGCCGGGCTCATGGTCGTGGCGCACCCACAGCTCGCCTACTATGCGTACATCGCACTGGCGGCATATGCCCTTGGAGTACTCTGGTCCCGCAGGAACGAGGGGGGTGCGATCCTCGCGAGCCGCCTCGCAGGTAGCATGCTGGCAGTCGTCGCGGCGCTCGGGGTAGCCGCGGTTGTCTTGCTTCCGATGTACCGATATCTCCGGGAGGACTCACCCCGTGCCGGGCCGGGAAGGGGATTCGAGCATGCGGCAAGTTGGTCCCTGCATGCCGAAGAAGCGGCCGCGCTATTCATCCCGGAGTTTGCCGGCACCGATGTCCAGTCGGAAACGTATTGGGGAAAGAATCCTTTCAAACACAATTCCGAATACGGTGGAGCTCTGGTGCTGGTCCTGGGTGTGGCTGCGATTGCCGGGCTCAAGGGCGACCGCCGCCGCTGGGGCTTCGCGGCCATGGCGGCCATCGCACTGCTCTATGCGTTAGGGGCTGGGACGCCAGTATTCAGGGCCCTTTATTCGGTGGTCCCCGGTCTGAAGAATTTCCGGGCACCCAGCCTCGCCACATTCGTTGCCGTTGCCGCTCTCACCTTTCTCGCCGCCCTCCTGCTGGATCGCGGATTATCGGGAAAAGATCCACAGGCCACCCGAGCCATGTCAGTGAGTCTGCTCGTGGGCTGTGTCCTGGCCCTGATGATCGCCGCCGTGAGCCTCGCGGCGGGTCCTGGGTTCTACGAAAGCTGGGCATCCATCTTCGGCCGTGCCGAGTTTGGAGATCGAAGCCCGGCATTTGCGGCTAATCAGCCGCGAATTGTCGGCGGCGCGCTGCTGGTTTCGGCGATATGTGCGCTGAGTTGGCTATCTGTGCTCCTGTGGAGCAGGGGCAGGCTAAAAGCGTCACATGTCGTTCTGGTGTTGTCCGGACTCACTCTGCTCGATCTTCTGCGGGTGGACGGCCGATACATTCAAATCGTTCGATACGATGATTTTTTCCCGCCGGATCCGGGCATCGAAGCGCTGCGCACCCGCCTCGCAGCAGGTGAGCGGGTGCTCACGGTCGGTGGAGTATACCCGGAGGGATTTCTCGCCACTTACGGCATTCCGGAGGTGTTCGGCTACCACGGGAACCAGCTTCGGTGGTACAACGCACTTACTCGCTACGATGTGCGGCAGACTGCCCGGACAGCAGCGGACCTGGAGCAGTACTGGCTCGGCCTGCTGAACAGCGGAACACTCAAGGCACTCGCCGCACGCTATGTGTTGCTTCCCGGTCAGGTAGACCTCCCCGGATATCGGCTGTTGGGAGCCGATCAGCGCGTCGCCATTTATTTCAACGAAGCAGCAGCACCAGGTGCGGCCGTAGTGCCTGAGATTCGAGTCGAGCCTGACTCGGCTCGACGTGTAGGAATGCTGTGGTCACCGACCTTTGACCCGACCAAGACAGTAGTGGTTGAACAGCCGGTGCTTGCCGCCGGACAGGCTGGGGGGACGGGCACGGCGGTGATCGAAGGCAACGGCGAAGACACCCTGGCGGTACGGGCACGTTCCAGCGGCCCAGCACTCCTGACGATCAGCCGCACGTTCCACCCGTCCTGGGAGGCTGCTATCGACGGCCGGCCGGTTCCCGTCGTCCGCGCCAACCACGCACTGATGGCCGTACCGCTGGACCGGGGTGGCGAGCATCGCGTCGTGCTGCGCTATCGGCCCACGATCGTTCGGTTGGCCGCAGCAGTGACCGCGGCAACCTGGCTCATCGTGCTGCTGGGAACCGCCCTGGGACTCGCCTTGCGTCGGCGTCAATCACGTGGCTGAGCGACTTTTAGTGGTTGTCCCAACGTACAATGAGAGCGTCAACCTGCCGCTCGTCGTGCCTGCCATCCTCCAGCAGGATCCGCGAATCGAAGTCCTGGTAGTGGATGACAACTCGCCTGACGGCACCGGCCAGCTGGCCGATGAGCTCGCCGCATCGACGCCGCGGGTGCATGTCCTGCACCGGCCGAACAAGTCGGGACTGGGCAAAGCCTACCTCGCAGGATTTCGGTGGGCCCTGGAGCGGGATTACCAGCTGATCTTCGAAATGGATGCAGACTTCTCGCACGATCCGAAGTTTCTGGGAGATTTCATCCGCGCGGCCGCAGACGCCGATCTGGTGATCGGCTCTCGCTATCGAACCGGGGTGAACGTCATCAACTGGCCGATCTCACGGTTGCTGCTTTCCATCGGGGCGAACGAATACGCGCGATGGATCACCGGGCTGCCCGTGGCGGATTCGACCGGTGGCTTCAAATGCTTCCGGCGGGAGGTGCTCGAGGCCATTGATTTCGACAAGGTGCGCTCCAACGGGTACGCCTTCCAGATCGAGATGAGCTTTCGCGCTTGGAAGAAGGGGTTCCGATTGGTGGAGATTCCCATCGTGTTTACCGATCGCGTCGAAGGCCAAAGCAAGATGAACAAGCGCATTGTCCGCGAGGCGATCTGGATGGTATGGTGGCTGCGACTCCAGTCCATGGTAGGGCGGCTGTGAAAGGAACTCTTTTTTATAAAATGTCGGGTTCGGGCAATGACTTCGTGATGCTCGACGGCCGCGCCACGACCCCGGGGCAGTGGCCGACCTCGCAGGTACGCGCGATCTGTGACCGGCGGAACGGGGTCGGGGCCGATGGGCTGGTCATCCTGACCCCAGAGGCTCGCGATCTCGTGCGGATGACCTATTGGAACTCCGACGGCTCGATAGGCGCCCTCTGCGGAAACGCGGCGCTCTGTAGCGCCCGACTGGCGCTGGACCTGGAGTTCGTGCAACCAGGCGAGTTTGGCCTCATAACCGATGCCGGGACCGTGCGAGTCCGATCCCTGAAGGAGGCCAAGGGCGTGGAGATCAAGCTGCCGGACTTCGACGAACCCAGGAGCTTTACGGCGATCGGGTTGGGCACGGGTGAGCACTGGATGTCGCTGGGCACGGTCGGCGTTCCGCATCTCGTCATCCGGGTAGATGATACTGAAGCCGTCGATCCAGTGGTGAGGGGTCGGCCATTGAGGTTCGACCCAGCAGTCGGGCCGGACGGCGCCAATGTGAACTTCATCAGCCATCCAGGAGGGCCGGAACCCTGGCTGATCCGAACCTACGAACGCGGCGTCGAAGGAGAGACCCTGGCCTGCGGAACTGGTACCGTCGCAGCCTCGGCTGCGATAGTGGCTCGGGGGGAGGCTAGCCTGCCCATCCGCTTCCGGAGCAGGGGAGGCCAGGAGCTATCAGTGCGCGGCTCGGTATCCAATGGCCGGGTTTCAGGGTGCTGGCTGGCCGGCGGGACTCAACTGGTCTTCAAGGGCGTGTGGGAAGGAACCTGAGGGTTGGTGGAAGGGTCGGTTCTGCGTTCTCTATTGTCTAGTAGGACAATCACTTACAAATCAAATCCTCAACGGACCCCTGGTTGTCCACACTTTTCCCCAACGCTACTTAACATAATACATCTTATACGTCATCTGTCTGGAGGTGCAATCAGGGAGAGAAAAAATCTCTGCCGACTACATCTTTCCTGCCGTCAACTCCGCCAGACGCACTTGGGCCTCCGTAAAGCTGGGACCATCCGGATATTTCTCGAGAATCGTGCGGTACGCCTTAACAGCCTCTTCGCGCCGGCCTGCGAGCCGTAATGCACGACCGGCATCCACCAGGTAGCTTGCTCTCAGGTATGGAACGCTGGCCGCGTTCGCGGCTTGCTGATACGCTGTCCCGGCCTCAGCGTAACGTTTGGCATTCTCGAGCGCGGCTCCCAGCAGTCCATAAGCCGGCGCGACATACTTCTCCGGCGGATCGGTGGCCAAGAATTCCCGCAATCCCACCGCAGCCAGCTCGCTCTGACCATTTACCATGCGAACCTGGTTCAGGGTGATGACGGCCTCGTTGGCGGCCTCGGTTCCCCTGTAAGTAGTGATCAGCCGCTGCAGCTCGCTCGAGGCGAGCGGCAGGTTGCCGGCCTCCGCAGCCATCCGTGCCTGATTAAGACTTCTCGCTGCGAACTGTTCTTTTCGTTCTGCGCTCACCATGACAAACCATGCCACTATCGTGCTGGCGATCACCATGCCGAGAACGATCAGGAGCAGACGCTGCCGATCCCGGTACCACCGCGGCCGACCTGCGCTCGCGGCGGGCTGCTCATTCGTCTTGGCTTCCACAGTCGTTGCCATACGGGTCCAGCTTAGGGTGAAGGAGCTCGGCGCCCAATGCGTCTGATGCCCCCGGCGTGACTCGAACACGCGGCCAACAGTTTAGGAAACTGCTGCTCTATCCATCTGAGCTACGGGGGCCTAGGCTAAGACAGTAAAACGACTTACAGCTTTGATCTCAGGTTTAGTCTACATCATCGAGGTGCTCTTCGGTGAAGAAGAACTCACGGTCTGCCCTCGTTGGGAATGGCCCCATGGACAACGCGGTATGCTAATCCCCTGACCGGCCTTAGGGTAGTCGGAGCGCATGCTCCTGGATGCTGCGCTACCGTTTGCGGAATGTGCTGTCAGGAGGGGTGAGCTGATCGGCAGTCCAATCATCGACCCGATACACCTCCCCGGATTGGGGCTGCTCCGTCTGACCTTCAGAGAGGCGGACCCAGGTTCCGCTCGCCAGTGAATCGAAGACCAGCCCCAGAATAGGTTTGCCGCGCTGGTCCAAAAGCCGGGCCATTCGACGAGACCGACTAAAACGGAGTGAGTCGAGCTGAGCCTTAGAACCGAAGCCAGCTGCTTTGATCTCCTGGTACCTGCTCAAAAGGTTCGCTACGGCTGTAGAGTCAGCTGCTCTACCTGAGCCAAACACCCACTCCTTGTC
>DATADG010000320.1:0-6028 GCA_036258655.1 Gemmatimonadales bacterium
GGAAGGAGAGCAAGCTGCGGCGGTGGTAAATGGAATCTTCACCGTGATCAGCGCATGGCCTGAGATCAACCACCGGCTGTTGCGGGTTTACCAAGATAATGAGCTTCTCCTGCATGCCGGTCCGTTGCTCGAGTACTGGGACCTAGTTGACGAAGATTCACGTCTTCGCATAGGGGGCCAGGGCGCCGTCTCACTCAGCATCCCTTTCGGCGCGCGATTCGCCATGTCACTCACGGCATACGCGGCTGTCATTGGTTCGCCCTTCGAAGAGTCTGAGCTCCCCAGCACCTACGAGCTGCGCACGCTTTGGAGGCGGGGATTTTCTGGAGGAATCAGATATCGTCTGTAGACGAGATAGCAGATGTCCGGCGAGGTGATGGCTGAGCGAAGCGAAGTGTGCACACAGTGATTTGGTCACCACCTCGCCGGATATCTGGCGGTCAGATCGGGCTTTCGTCCTCGGCCGAGTTATTTCCCGAGCAGAAACCCGGGCGACACGAGGTCGAAATCGATACACATGAGGGGATACCCGGTCGGGATCACCCCGTGCCGGTCCAAGGAGAGGCCGGCGCCCCACGAGAGCAGCCCAGCCATGGCCACTCAGATTGGAGGAGGAATCTCCCGTCTCACATATCGTGCTAGCGGAATGACAATCACCGCGATCAGGCCGATCCACGCCAGCGAAACCCACCAGGGCAGTCTCGCCTCCGGGATCACGGCGGGGACCACCAAGCCGGCGAGCAGGACTGCCGCCACCCATCCAACGAACGCGAGATAGCCCCAGCGGCGCAGCTTCCACAACCCGATGGCTGCCACGACTGCAGTCACGCCATAGAGCAAAGCGCCGAATCGAAGCAGCTGCCATCGGGCACCCTCCTGATCGGCGACTGTCTCGGCCGTCAGAGACATGACAAAACCAACCACGGCGAGCAGGACGAGCAGAGCAGCAAGCAGAGTAATTCCGGCTGGCCTCGACCTCATCTGTCTATTTTAGCGCTCCAAGGTGGCCGCCCGCCGAGCCTCGGCCAGCTGCGCAGGCTCCAGCTGCATCAAGCTCGCAAGCTTGCGCACCAGGTGTGTCTCGTGATCGCTGAGCCGACCGTCGGCCAGAATTACGCCCCACATGATCTCCGCGAGGACCATCTTCTGCGCCACATCATACTCCGCAGCGATCAGTCGAGTGAATTGGAAGTGATCGAGCGACTGCGCCCTCTCCGCCTCCGCGAGCCGCAGGAGCTCCGCCGCCGTGGCATCGTCCAGCCCAAAGTGCCGAACGACCCTGTGCTCGATATGGCGCTGCTCATCCTCGGTGAACTCACCATCGGCGTGCGCCAGCTCAAGCAGCAGCGCGCAAGCTGCAAGCTCCAGGGGCCGAGGACCTGTCGAGGAGACAGCCTCACTGGGCTCACTCCCGGTGAGACGTTCGCTGACGAAGCGTCGAATGGCTTCCAGCATTCAGCTTGCTACCGGCTCACGACGCTTGCCGGCTCGAGGGCGGCACAATGCCGTTCATGCGAAGATAGGTGACCAGGTTTCCGTAGTGCTCCGCATTGTGGGCGGCGTTCAGCCCGAGCGCGAAGAGTCGGGTTCTCTGCTCACCGAACAGCTTCGTGGACTGCTGGGCGGTGCGATCGGTCTGTCCATACGCCCGGGCGCAGTACTTGGTGGACTCCTTGAGAGCGGCCACCAGCTCGGACTTCCGGGTGCGGGTCTTCTCAATATCCTCTTTCTGCGGCGCCGACTCGCCCAGGGCTGCGGAACAAAACAGATATTGCGCGTTGGCAATGTGACCAACGAGCTGGCCTGCGCTTCTCACTTCAGGAGTTGGACGATAGGCGTAGGTGGACTCCGGCAACTCTTCCGCAACCGTGGTGATGTACTTTGTGAAGATGTCCCACACCGTGCGGCTGGTGTGCACGGCCGGGTTGGTGTCGCCGGCTTTCTCCGACTGCGCAGCAGCCTGTGTGACAGTCAGGGCACTCAGGACCAGAACCACGAATGCTCGCATAGGGTGCTCACGAGTGAGGGTTGGAGATTTGTCTTCTTACAATCTCATCTTCAGATAAGCTAAGGCACGTCTGCCGTACGCAAGCGCCATACGAATGTTTCGGTCTCACCGACCCTACTGGCAACTCTCCTCCCGGTACATCCCTCGGTGAATGCTACCTCGCTGCGTGCCCATGTATGTGCGAAGATGCTGCGCGCCGCCTGACGAGGGAAGCAGTGAGGTGGCACATCAGGGAGAGCGCGCCCTGGCCCAGGCCAGTGCGGCCAGTACTGCGCGGTGCCATCCGGAGATCAGAATTTGTCGCTTCTCGGCAGAGATGGTCGGCTCGAACCGCGCGAATCGCCTGCCTTTCAAAAAATCATCGGTGCTGTTCCAGACACCGAGAGCCAGTCCAGCCAGTCCCGCCGCGCCGAGCGCGGTGGTTTCCACCAGATCAGGGCGCTCGACGGGAATACCGAGAACGTCTGCCTGGAACTGCATGAGCCAGTCGTTGGCTGCGGCACCTCCGTCCACCCGGAGCGCCGGAATGTCGAGGTGCTCGGCCGATGCCATGGTGGCCAGCAGGTCGGTGCTGCTGTAGGCCATCGCCTCCAGGGCGGCTCGTACCAGGTGTGCTCGGCTGGTGCCGCGGGTGAGGCCCGTGATTGTCCCGCGAGCGTTCGGTTCCCAATGCGGCGTGCCCATTCCAACGAACGCGGGAACGAAGTGCACTCCGCCGGTGTCGGGGACGCTCCGGGCCAATGCTTCGCTTTCGGCAGCATGGTCCAGAACCCGAAGGCCGTCCCGCAGCCACTGGATCGCGGCGCCAGCGATGAACACGCTGCCTTCGAGCGCATACCAGGGCTCGCCACGCGGACCGCAAGCAACTGTCGCGAGTAATCCTTCCGGCGGCGCAGGTGCGCGAGAGCCGGCAATCACCAGGAGAAAGGCGCCGGTACCATAGGTATTCTTTGCCAGACCCTGAGTCACGCATCCCTGTCCGAACAACGCCGCTTGCTGGTCACCGGCCAGGCCGGCGATGGGTAGGGACCACCCCAGGTGAGCCGGAGCCGTCTCTCCTATCACCTCCGATGAACGCACCAGCTTTGGAAGTACCTCGCATGGGACGCCGAACAGATCGAGCAGATCAGGATGCCATTCTTGTGCGGCGATGTCATAGAGAAGCGTGCGTGAGGCGTTCGAGTGATCGCTCACGTGGACAGCACCGTCGGTGAGCCGGGCTACCAGCCAGCTCTCCACCGTGCCTGCCGCCAGCTCACCTCTGGCCGCCCTCCGGCGGAGATCCGGATCGCGCAGCAACCACTCGAGCTTAGTCGCGGAGAAGTAGGGATCAGCAACCAATCCCGTTCGCTCCCGGAGCATCGGCTCCATCCCGCTCTCGCGGAGCTCGCGGCAGCGTTCGGCGGTTCGCCGGTCCTGCCACACTACGGCCGGCGCAACCGGTGTGAGGGTCCGCCGGTCCCAGAGCACCACAGTCTCCCGTTGGTTGGTGATGCCGAGGCCCACCGGCTTCTCGCCGGACGATGAGCTCAGGGCCTCCCGCATCGCGTCGACCGAGACCCGGAAGATCTCGTCAGGATCGTGCTCCACCCACCCAGGTTGGGGAAAGTGCTGAGCGAACTCGCGATATCCTCGACCGAGCACCCGGCCATCCTGATGAATGACCAGCGCTGTCGAACCGGTGGTTCCCTGGTCGAGCGCGAGGATACAAGACATGAGGAGATGCTAACTCAACCAGGACCTGGTCGCCCATCCAGGATCTCGCCTGGCCGGAAGATCCCGCGGTCGGTGATGATGCCGGTGATGAGCTCCGCCGGGGTGACATCGAACGCGGGGTTCCACACTCGCACCCCGGCAGGCGCGGTCCGACCACCGCCCAATCTGGTGACCTCGACTGACTCCCGCTGCTCGATGGGAATCTGTTCGCCGGTCGGCGTTTCGGGATCGATCGTAGAGCTCGGAGCGGCGACGTAGAACGGTATGCCGTGCGCCTTCGCTGCCAGCGCGAGGCCATAGGTGCCGATCTTGTTGGCCACATCGCCGTTGGCAGCAATCCGGTCGGCACCGACGAACACCGCGCGGACATCCCCCAGACGGAGGCGGCTCGCGACCATGCCGTCGGCGATCAGGGTGACCGGCACACCAGCGCGATCCAGCTCCCAGGCGGTGAGCCGGCTCCCCTGAAGCAGCGGCCGCGTCTCGGGCACGATAACGTGAGGGTGCGCCCCAGCGCGATGCTGCACGTACACCGGCGCCAAGGCGGTCCCGATCCCTCCCGTGGCAAGCGCGCCTGCGTTGCACACGGTGCACACGGTCGAGCCCGCCGGCAACAACGTGGCGCCCAACTCACCGATGCGGTCGCACATCTTGCGGTCTTCCTCCCAGATGGCATCGGCCTCTTGGAACAGCGCCGCCCCCAGCTCCTCCCGGTTGGCAACCGCCGATTCGGCGCGCCGGTACATTCGGTCGAGTGCCCAGCGCAGGTTGACCGCCGTCGGTCTCGTGGCTGCCAGACGTTCGCAGGCGTCGCGAACTCTTCTGAGCTCCTCCTCCCCGGCTTTCCCGCTTTCCCGCTTCCGTTCAGACAGCCTCGCTGCCTCGCTGCCCCGCTGCGCAACTTCCGATGCCACCCCCATCGCTGCCGCGATTCCGATCAGTGGCGCACCGCGAACTCGAAGTGTCCGGATCGCCTCCGCAACTTCCTCGACGGTATGAAGCTCGACATAGTGCTCCTGGTCGGGAAGCCGGGTTTGATCCAGGATTCTGACGCCGTGGTCTGACGTCCAGGCGATCGGTGCGGGAATGGAGATCATGGAGGCAAAAATAGTCGCGAGTCGCGAGTCACGAGTTACGAGTACGCGTTGCGAGTTCCAGAGCCTGGCCCGCTGGAAGTCGAGGCCGCTGTCCCGTCCAATTAAGTTTCTGCCCAAACGAGTGCGACCCATGACGTGCGACGCGTGACTTCCTAATCCAGGCGACTATGGCTTCCACCCTCACCTTCGACCTCACCGACGGCATTGCCCGCCTAACCGTCAACCGGCCGGACAAGCTCAATGCGCTGAACGCAATCGTCATCAACGAGCTGGGCGACGCGGTTACTCGAATCGAAACCGATGCTGCCGTTCGCGGAGTGATCGTGACCGGCGCCGGCAGCAAGGCGTTCGTTGCCGGCGCTGATATCAACGAGCTCACCGAACACGGCGTCACCGGAGGTCGGAACCGGGCACTCCTCGGCCAGCAGGTGTTTCGGCGTCTCGAGCGATGCGGCAAACCAGTGATCGCCGCGGTAAACGGCTTCGCGCTCGGCGGTGGATGCGAGCTCGCTATGGCATGCCATCTCCGAATTGCCAGCGAGAACGCCAGGTTTGGCCAGCCGGAAGTGAAGCTCGGCATTGCACCGGGTTATGGAGGCACCGTGCGCCTGCCTCGTATCGTCGGCAAGGCGAAGGCACTCGAGCTTCTGCTCACTGGTGACATGATCGATGCGGAGGAGGCACGTCGGATAGGCTTGGTCAATCGGGTGGTGCCCCCCGAGCGCCTTCTTCCAGAAGCGGATAGCCTACTCAGATCGATCCTGGCAAACGGGCCGCTGGCGGTGCGCGCCTGTCTCGAAGCGGTCGATGCGGGAATGGACATGAGCCTGGATCAGGCCTTGTTGCTCGAAGCGGGCTATTTCGGTGTTCTTTCTGCGACGGAGGACATGCGGGAGGGAACCAAGGCGTTCCTGGAGAAGCGCAAAGCCGGCTTCAAGGGAATGTAGTTCGCCCTGCAATTTCCTCCCCTCACCGACTATTTTTTAGAGATGCTGAGGAGGGGGCAACCCCTGAAAATTGGTCGGCTTTTACGGACGTCGTGGGTCACCTTCGTGAGCGCTGTCGTGCTGCTCACGTCGGCCTGTGAAGAGCGGGACCGCTTGACCTTTCCTACTCCGAGTGACGGAGTTGGACCAATAACCACGATCGACCAGCCCAACGGAAGCGACACCACGGTCCCGGATGGTCCGGACGTCTTCGTGAACGG
>DATADG010000321.1:0-6946 GCA_036258655.1 Gemmatimonadales bacterium
TCTCACGCTCCAGGCCAATTGGGAATTCTTCTGCGGCAGCGCGAGCACTCCTGCCTGGTGCCCGTCTCCGGCTTCGGCGAGCCCCATCTTCCTTGCGCCGGAGATGAGCCTCAACCCTCGCGCCGGCATGAGCTGGAACCAGGGGCTCGGGAAATTCATGTTATCCCTGGTATACGATACGACTCCGGCCACGCCCAACGAAGGAACCCGCTTCTACGGCGGGCTGATGGTCCTGATCTCGTCGGAGCCATGGGGACCCTGGCAGACGGTGTTCACGAGCGATGGTCAGATCTGGCCGGGAGGCACCAGCACACCCGGTTGCGGGTCGACAGAATGGGGTTCGGGCGAGCGAGCGGACATACCGACCAAGTACATGAGCGCCGACGGAAGGACATTCTATCTCTTCAGTTCCGGGGGTGACTGCCTTTCCATCGCCCGCGGGGTTCTGCGGTAACATGCATCTCCGTGCTCAAGTCGAACGGCGGAAGCGTGCCTGGGCCGGTCTCTTCTGCGCCGGCATCGGATTCTTTCTCCTAGTTATCATGGGTTGGCATCAGCCAACTCTGCAGGTACCATCATCTATTGGGTACCTGGCCGCCGCGACTTTTGTCCTCGCTGGTGCCGCTTTGCTCCTGCAGGCAGATGGCCGGGAGCGAACAGCCTCGCTGTTCTCGTTCCTCGCAATTGCGGCACTCGCCATCGTCGGCGGCTGGGTTGGGTTCGGGTCGGGACCTCGCGGCTGTGAGGCGAGTGTGGGGGGTCTCTCGTTCCTCCCGGAGGAGATGGTCTGCCGCGTGGTCTTCGGCATCGGCGCGGTGCTCACGGCACTGATCGCTCTGATTCTGCTGTGGTCGATCATCAGAGAAGCTTCATGAAGGATGCGCCGCCCAAGAAGGACCTTCCGGTCAAGCGATTCCGCACCCAAGCCGCATGGGAGAAGTGGCTGGCGGCCAATCACGAGAAATCCTCCGGTGTGTGGCTCGAGCTCGCCAAGAAAAGCTCCGGCGTTCCCTCGGTGAGTTATGCGGAGGCGCTGGAGGTGGCACTGTGCTATGGCTGGATCGATGGCCAGACGGCATCGGTGGACACCACCTGGTATCGGCAGCGCTTTACGCCGAGGAGGCCGAGGAGCAAGTGGTCGCAGATCAACCGCGCGGCGGTGGAGAAGCTCCATGCAGAGGGGCGGCTTTCACCAGCCGGCATTCGGGAGATGGAGGCCGCGCAGAAGGACGGCCGGTGGGAAGCCGCGTATCCCTCATCCAGGAACATGACCGTACCACCAGATCTCGAGTCGGAGCTGGAGAAGTACCCCAAGGCACGTAGGTATTTCGAGCAGCTGGACCGCCAGAGCCGAGTTGCGATCCTGTACCGGCTCTACGACGCCAAGAAGCCGGAGACCCGGCAGCGAAGACTGGAGGAGTTCGTTCGGAAGCTCAAAAGCGGGGAAGCAATAATTCCCCGATCAAAGCCGCAATGAAGGAGACCGGGGCGAATGGATAGAGCAGGCGGCGTGATTCACCCAAGCGACTGGACCTGCGACCGAGCCGCGCGGCAGTTCGAGTCCTACCTGCTCGGTACCCTGGTGCTCCAGGAATCGCTCGCGCTGGCCGAGCACCTCGAGGCGTGTCCCGGGTGCGCCCAGCGGCTCCTGATGTACCGGACGACCATCGTCCAGTCGGGCCGCCGTGTCCTCTAGCATCGCCGCGTTCGCCGGCAGTCTCAGGACGAAGTCATACAACCGTGCCTTGATCGGCGCAGCACAGGAGCTGGCGCCCGAAGGGATGGAGATCGAGCCGATCGAGATTGGCGATCTCCCGTTCTACAACGCCGACGTCGAGGCCAGGGGCGACCCTCCCGCCGTGACACGTTTCAAGACCGCTATCGCCGGAGCCGACGGCCTCCTCATCGCCACGCCGGAATACAACGAGGGGATTCCGGCGGTGCTGACAAACGCTCTGGATTGGGCGTCGCGTCTTCCCGGCCGCGCACCGATCACCGGGAAACCGGTAGCCATCATCGGCGCTTCCCCCGGCCAGGTCGGGACCGCGCGGGCCCAATCGCATCTGCGCCAGATCCTGGGACACGTGCACGCCCGGGTGCTCCCTCCGCCCGAGCTCCTCGTTGCGCGGGCGCATGAACGGTTCGATGACCGGCAGCGCCTTACCGACGAACAGACTCGCAAGGTCCTGAAGGACCTGCTGGAGCGGTTTGCCCGATGGATCGCGCGCGAGCGGGCCGCCGTCGAGGCCGAGCTGACTCTTCGGTAATACGAAGGACACCTACCCCGGACGTGAGGTGCTCGTTGAGGACGGCGAGCTCCCTTCTTCCTCGAGCTCGTCGGCAGTGGCCGGCCGAAATACCAGATCAAAGGCGAGAAAGAAGGTCTTGGTGAAGGGGAAGAGCAGGAAGGGCAAGGTGACCATCAGGGCGATGCCACAGTACAGAAGGATTTCCCAGGGGGGTTCTGGCCAGGTGACCACGATGACGACGAGGAACACGGCGGCAAAGACCAATTCCGAAGCGACGATGTTGAACATGTAGGAGCCGACCTGATAGCCTTCTTCACCTCGCTCCAGCGGCAGCCGGCACACCGGGCAGCGCTGCCGCATCCGCAACCAGGTAGTGAACAGCGGATGGCCGCCGCAGTTTGGACAGCGAAGCTGCGCCGCTCGCCAGAAGAGGCCGGCCACCCGGCTCACGCCTGGAGTCGAGCGTTGCGGTCGGCCGGGCTGGGTGTTGATGCGTAGACTCGAAGGTGGAATGTGAATGACAAGGTACGTGCGGGTAAGTAGCGGTCAAGCAGCGAGGATCCTGCCGTGACACGAACCACCCCCGCGCTCCGGGCACGGCTGCACGAGATCATTTTCGAGGCCGATACGCCCGAGGGGCGGTTCTTCGACCTGATGCTCTTTGTCGCGATTTTGACCAGCGTCACTGTGGTGCTGCTGGAGAGCGTAGCGTCGGTCCGAGCCCGAGTGGGACCCGAGCTCCGCGCGCTGGAGTGGGGGTTCACCATCCTCTTCACGATCGAGTACATCCTCCGGCTCGCGAGCGTGGAGCGGCCGCTGCGCTATGCCCGAAGCCCCTTCGGGCTGATCGACCTCATCGCGGTGCTGCCGACCTATCTTAGCCTCTTCCTGCCAGGCGCTCAGAGCCTGCTCGTCATTCGCCTGCTTCGGCTGCTTCGGGTGTTCCGGGTACTCAAGTTGGCCGAGTACCTCCGCGAGTCCCGCACTCTGGTGCTGGCTCTCAGAGCCAGCGGGCGAAAGATCGCCGTGTTCCTGCTGACTGTCGTAACGATCGTCGTGGTGGTGGGCACGCTGATGTACGTGATCGAGGGGGAAGAGCACGGGTTCACCAACATTCCGATCAGTATCTACTGGGCGGTGGTGACGCTGACGACGGTTGGCTATGGCGATCTCGCGCCGGTGACGCCGCTGGGCCGCATGCTAGCGGTGCTGCTCATGCTCACCGGCTATGGCATCATCGCGGTGCCGACCGGCATCGTGACTGTCGAGCTGACGCGGGCGAGCATGGCGCCGGTGTCCACCCAGGCTTGTCCCGCCTGTGGGGCCGGGGGTCACGAAGTGGACGCGAAGTACTGCCGAAGGTGTGGGAGTAAGTTGTAGGGTGGGCGCCTGACCGCCCGACGGCTCATCTTGCCCCTTACCAATTGTCACCGCATACTCACACCTCCCCCTCAGATAGTGCTCAGGCGGTACCTGGTTGATTCGGCAACACAAATACCTGACATCCGACTCACGCACAGCCTCCCGGCTGGTACAAGGAAGAGTGGTGTTCGATGCGTTATCCCCTCCTGGTTGTTTCGGCGCTTCTTCTTTCCTGCGGTGGTGACGACGGCGGGGTCACGGCCCCGGACACCGGCTCGCTCGAGATTCGGGCCACCACCACCGGAGAGCCGGGGGCAGACTACATGGTTTCCGTAGACGGAGAACCGGGGCGCGTGCTGGCGCCGAACGGAACTCTGACCATCCCCGATCTGGAGCAGGGCTTCCATACGGTCGAGATCCTCGCGCCGCCACCCGGCTGCACCGTGGCAGGCGACAACCCGAGGACGGTCAGCGTGGTTCCGGGCAGCACCAATGTGGTGACGTTCGTTGTCGAGTGTGTCCCCCTGCTGGGCTCCATCCAGGTCACGACTGTCACGACCGGCTCCGGCCCGGGGACCTACGAGCTCGCCATGGATGGAACCAGCATCGGGACGATCGGATCCTCGGCGACGCGGATCATCGAGAACGTTCCGCCGGGGTCGCACACTATAGAGCTTGGCGGCATCCCGGCGACCTGTCAGGTGCAGGGCGCAGCGACGCAGACGGTCTCGGTCGAGCCGAGCTCGAGCGCTCCAGTAACGTTCTCGATCACCTGCCCGACCGTAGCAGCGGGAACGCTCGAGGTGACCGTCAGCACGGGTGGCTCCGACGCTGATCCTGATGGGTACGCGGTTGTCGTGGACGGCGGCACTCCCCAACCAATCGGCAACAACGCCTCCATCACCCTCACCTCTGTGGCAGCAGGGACTCACACAGTCCGGCTGGACGGCGTTGCAGCCAACTGCTCGGTTTCCGGACCGAATCCTCAGACAGTCAGCGTCCCGGCAAGTGGGTCAGCAACAGTGACGTTTGCGGTTACCTGTGCCGCTATTCAACCAACGACCGGGACACTGCGAATAATCACGACCACGTCGGGCAGCGACGTCGATCAGGACGGATATGTAATTCGCGTGAACAACCGGGAGCCGGTCGAGATGGATCCCGACGATGAGGTGAGGCTGGACCTGGAGCCCGGCACTTACACAGTGACGCTGTCGGGAGTGGCCGAGAATTGCACCGTATCAGGCGATTCCGAGCAAACTGCGGCGGTTACGGCGGGAACGACCGAGGTGGTGGAGTTCGAGATAACCTGCAGTGCGGTAACAGGTCTCCGTGTGATCACCGAAACCAGCGGGCCGGACCAGGATGACAACGGCTACGTTCTCCTGCTCGACGGTCACGACTTTGGTCGTCTCGACAACACCGGCGAACGAACAATTACTGACCTTACGCCAGGCGAGTATTTAGTTCAGCTCGGAGAGGTTGCCGAGAATTGCGAGGTGGCGGGTGACAATCCGCAGACGGTGACGGTGACTGCGGGTGAGATTGCGGAAACCGAGTTCTCCGTCACCTGCAGAGAGCCAACTGGGAGCATCCATGTTACCGTGACCACTGAAGGAACTCCGGATGACGAATTCGCTCTGCGCTTAGATGAAGGTGCCCCTCAACCGATCGATTCGAATGGCGACCTGACGATAGAGGACGTCAGTGAGGGCAGTCACGAACTCGTGCTTGAGGTGGCGTCAAATTGTGAAGTCACGGACGGTGCGACCCGCGAGTTCGAGATAATTGATGCGGAAACAGAGGAAGTATCCTATAGCGTGGATTGCACGAGTAGCTCGTCTGCTCGACGTTGATCTATGATCAGCTCGGCCTGGACACAGGCATAGCTATCTTGCACGCATCTCGAGTTGAGGATCATCGCAATGCGTCGAATCGCCCTCGCTTGCCTGATTGTTCTCGTCGCCTGTGATGACGACGAGGGACCGAGCGGGACCAATTACGCCGGCAACTACCCGGGCGAGTTCTACGTCATCGCCAGCTCGACGGAACCGGAGGAGCGGGACTCGATCCCGGGCGGAGACGCTACCCTATCGCTCACCCACTCGGGCGACGACCGGTATCACTTCTCGGAGACAACCGGGCTCGGCGGGCCCGACCTCGACATCGAGATTGACGCTGCCGGAACGGTGGGTTTTCCCACTTTCGCAGCGCCCGCCAGCCTGGATCTGATTGAGTCCCTGCTCGGCCCCATCTGCGATCTCGCCAACGCAACCGCGATACCATCCGGCTCGGTGGTGAACGGCCGGCTCACCATCACTGTTTTAGCTACGGGCGCCACCTGCGATTGGAGCGCAGGCCTCGGTAATGACGTCCGGCCGACCGAGATCCAGCTCACCTGGACCGGAACCAGGAGCTAGCGACTACCAGAACTGAAGCCGCAAAGCGGATACCACGGCATCAACTCGCGAGAGTCTCCCGGCCGAGGTACCTTGTTCCCCTCATGACGGAACTCAAGCTCGATCTGCTTCAAACGCTGACTCTGGCCGCGCTGGTGTACTTTGCGGGCATTCAGCTTCGGAAGCGTATCCGCTGGCTCGATCGCCTGAACATTCCCTCCGCCGTGGTCGGGGGGCTGCTCTTCACCGCGCTGGTCCTGGTGTTCCGCGAAGCCGACATCAGCGTCGTCCTGGACACGGCCCTCCAGCAATTCCTCAGCGTTGCCTTCTTCACCTCTATCGGTATGGGAGCAAGCCTCGCCCTCCTCAAGGCCGGTGGGCTCCAGGTGCTGGTCTTTCTCCTGTTTGCCACAGTGTTCTGCTTCGTGCAGAACTTCACCGGTATGGCGATCGCCATGGCCTTCTAGGAAAATCCGCTCCTCGGGGTGATGGCCGGATCGGTGACGCTGGTGGGTGGCCCCGCGACCGGGCTCGCTTTTGCGCCGCTGTTCGAGGAAGCAGGCCTGAGGGGCGCCGGCGCGCTGGCGTTGACCGCAGCCACGGTCGGGATCGTCTGCGGCGGCCTCGCCGGCGGCCCGGTGGGGACAAACCTGATCCGTCGCTTCGGGCTCTCATCCCGTTCGAGGTCGAGGGAGGAGTTGCGGGCGGAGCTCGAGACAAAACCGGAAATCATCGTGGTGGAGATCGACCGGGAAGATACTTCCCTGATCCAGAACTTTGTCATCCTCGCTCTGGCCATGTGGCTCGGCAGCATCGTGAGCGCGGAAATCGAGCAGCTTGGCGTCACACTGCCGGCGTATATCGGAGCGATGATCGTCGCGTCGGTGCTCCGGAACGTGGATGATAAGACCGGCTTTCTTCGAATCGATCAGCGCA
>DATADG010000322.1:0-4360 GCA_036258655.1 Gemmatimonadales bacterium
GGTGCCGATTTACACCAGCTCACCCGGTGACAGCTCCATCGGGATGAATGTCGCCGAGCAGGCGCTCGCCGGCAGTAAATTGCGCTTCGACGTGAGCGCGGATGTGAACGAGACCGCGAGCATCGTGCTCGAGGCCAAGCGGGCTGGCGGGAAGAGTGGCGTTTTGATTGTCGGCGGCGGCAGTCCGAAAAACTTCATGCTCCAAACCGAGCCCCAGATCCAGGAAGTGTTGGGGATCGACGAGCGGGGCCACGATTACTTCCTTCAGATGACGGATGCACGGCCGGACACCGGTGGGTTGTCCGGAGCGACGCCGGCCGAAGCAGTGAGCTGGGGAAAGATCGATCCGAGCCAGCTGCCCGGCACGGTCGTTATCTACACCGACAGCTCGATAGCGCTGCCCCTCGTCACCGCGTATGCGCGCGAGCGCCATGCCCCGCGCCCGCTCAAGCGGTTGTATGGGCGACGGCAAAGCATGATGAATCGTCTGATCTCCGAGTACCAGGCAGCGAGGGAGTTTCGCGATCGGAGAGCGGTGGAAGCTGGGTCGGAGGGGCGGAGAGGCGGAGACTCGGAGAAGGCGGAGAGGCGGAAGACCAAGAAGCGGGCGAAGACGCGTCGTTGATACAGTCCGCCGCCGCTCCGCCCCTCCGACTCTCCGCCCGAACTACCTCGCATTCCGATACATCAGATCCATCAGCTCCTCATACATCGCATCGGTTTCGGCGGGGTCCTTGGAGCGAATCGTCTCCGCCACGCAGTGCTTCAGGTGATTGTGCAGTAACTCTCGTCCCACCCCCCTGAGCGCCTCCTGCACCGAGGAGAGCTGCATCAGCACGTCGGCGCAGTACCGCTCCTCATCGATCATCTTCTGGAGGCCACGCACCTGTCCTTCGATACGGCGGAGCCGAGTGCCGATCGAGTGCTTGATGTCGGGATCTACGGTGCTTCCCTGATTGCCGTCACCAGTTCGCGCACCGCAGGCGCAAGGCGACCTGGTCTCCACTGCCATATTGAGCTCCGCTAACTTTTGAAGTTTCTCAGTCTCAGACTATTGGTCACGACACTCACCGAGCTCGCCGCCATGGCCGCTGCCGCCATGGTGGGGCTGAGCAGGATCCCGAAGGCCGGGTACAGCACGCCCGCAGCTACCGGAATCCCCACCACGTTGTAGATGAAGGCCCAGAACAGATTCTGCCGGACGATGCTCATGGTTCGGCGGGAGAGGCCGATGCCGTCCACCACGCCCCTGAGATCTCCCCGCATGAGCGTGATGGTCGACGCCTCCACTGCGACGTTGGTACCGCTGCCCATGGCAATCCCGACGTCCGCCTGTGCGAGTGCCGGGGCATCATTCAGTCCATCGCCGACCATCGCCACCGACTTCCCCTGCTCCTGAAGCCGCCGGATCTCCTCGAGCTTCTCGGCAGGTGCGACTTCAGCAATCACCCGGTCGACATCCACAGCTTTGCCGACTGCCTCCGCTGTGCGACGATCGTCGCCGCTGAGCAGAACCACCTCGAGGCCCATTTCCTTGAGCCGGCGAACGGCCTCCGCGCTAGTGGGCCTGATCGGATCTGCAACCGTGATCGCTCCCGCGACCCGCTCGTCCACCGCGACGTACACCAGCGTCTGGCCATCCTCGGAGTTGAGCGGTCCAGCGCTGGACTGGATGCTTGCGCCTCGATCCCGCATGAAGGCCAGATTGCCCACTGCTACTCGGCGTCCGTCAGCTCTGGCCACCACGCCTCTGCCGGTGTGGTACTCGAAATCAATCACCGGCAGAAGTGGCAGGCCGCGCTGCTCCGCCTCCTGGACGATGGCTTCTCCCAGCGGGTGCTCGCTCAATCGTTCCACCGAGGCCGCCAGCTGGAGGATCCGACGCTCGTCAAACTCCGGAGCCCCGTCACGAAGAACCGACCGGACCCCGGGACGACCCTCGGTGATGGTGCCGGTCTTGTCCAGCACCACGGTGTCGATATCGCCAGTTCGCTCGAGCGCTTCGCCGCCCCGAATGAGGACGCCGAGCTCCGCCCCTCGTCCGGTGGCAACCATGACCGCCGTCGGCACCGCGAGCCCCATGGCGCAGGGGCAGGCGATAATCAGGACGGTCACCGCGGCTACCATTGCATGGAGGTAGGACGGCGCGGGTCCTACGATCAGCCATACCACAAAGGTCACAAGGGCTATGACGATCACGACCGGCACGAAGACCGCCGAAATCCGATCCGCGAGCCGCTGAATCGGAGGCCTGGATCCCTGGGCCTGCTGCACCAGCCGGATGATCTGGGAGAGCACCGACGCCTCACCCACGCGAGTGACCCGGAAGTGGAACGCACCATTTCGATTAAGTGTGGCGCCGATGACCTGGTCACCCGGCCCCTTGGATACCGGATCGGGCTCACCGGTGAGCATCGACTCGTCGACGTGGCTCGTGCCCTCCAGGATTTCGCCATCCGCGGGGACGGTTTCGCCGGGACGGACTACGACCTCTTCGCCGATTCGGATCTCGCCCAGAGCAACCCGCTGTTCAACCCCGTTGCGGATCACCTGGGCGGTGTCCGGCCGGAGCGCGATCAGACGGCGCAGCGCACCCCAGGTACGCGACTTGGCTCGCGCTTCGAGGAGATTGCCCAGCAGTATCAGGGCGATGATCCACACCACCGCCTCGTAGTACACCTGAGGCGCGATTCCTCTCGCCTGGAACCAGTCATCCGCCAGGGTCATCGCCAGACTGAACAGGAACGCCGCGCCGGTGCCCAACGCGATGAGCACGTTCATGTCGGCTCCGCCATGTCTCACTGCGACCCAGGCGCGGCTGTAGAACTGGCGGCCGGCCCAGCCGACCACCGGGAGCGTGAGTCCGAGCAGCAGGTATCTCCAGGTGTCGGCGGATACCCGTTCGATCCAGGGAGCCGCGCTGCGGAAGGTCTCATTCAGCGGCATCAGCCACCGCATCAACGGATCGGGTCTCGCGCCCGGCACGAGATCCATGAGCGGCATGCTGAAGACCATCACCAGCACCGCCGCGATGATGCTGACGGTGAACTTGCGCCGCAGTTCTCGGATCTCCTCCTCGCGCGCGGCGTCCTTCTCATCCACCCTCGATTCGTCGGCCGTATCCGGTTTCGGCAGCTCGGCTCCGTAGCCAGTCCCGCGGATCACCTCCACCAAAGCCTCGGGCGACGTGGTGGATGGATCGAATTTCACAGTCGCTGAGCCGGTCATCAGGTTCACATTCGCGGAGCTCACGCCGGGGGCCTGCTCCAGCGCTCGCTGAACGCGACTGCTGCAGCCGGCGCAGTGCATGCCGGTGACCGGGATGGTGGTAGTCTCCACCGTTCGCTCCGGGGAAGAGCCTGAACGGTGAACGGTGAACAGTGAACCGGTGGTGCTCATGCGGGGTCGACGTCACACGGGTGAAGTTGAGAGCAGCGGGAATCGATCACCTGTAGTTACCATAGGGGCCCGGGGTATGTCAAGCTTCCGCCGCAGCTAGACATACGCCCGAGCGACCTGCAAAAGAGCGGGCAGGACGCCCACCCGGCGCTGCCGGGTTCGAGCCCGGCGGCTCGGTTCCGGCCCGCAAGTATTAACGGTGCATAGACTTGGCCCACAGTACCACAGGGCATACGTCATGCCTCTTGCGCCACGGCATGAGCCCTGGGCGCGATTCGGCCGACGATCCTCTCGCTCACCCCGCGAGCGAGCCGCTCGTTCCCATCCTCTCCATGGATGAGGGCCAGGCCGATCCGGTCGCTCTGGCCACCTGGCATCAGGCGCTCTCGAACACCGTCGCGATCGAAGTGCCCCACGACCTCATGGGTCTCTGGCTCTATCCATCGAACGGCGGTGTGATCCTGGTTGGTCCCGCCGAGCTGGCCGAAGATGATCTCGCAATTCCGCTTCCCTCCCCGCACATCAAACCCGAGCAACTTCAACAGCTGGAAACCGTGGTCGTCGAGGCGGGCTACAAATCAGCAACCTGTCTCCCCATCCGCTTCGGCCGGCGCGACGTTGCGCTGTTGTTGGTGGCGGATCTTCGGCCGGACCGTCACGGAGCGGTCGAACGGGTGGTGCTTCAGTGCGTCGCGCAGCGAATCGCTCCGATGCTGGGCCGGATCGCTCGCCTGTGGAAGGCCGGTGGGAGTGCATCGCCCCAGCAGGAGCGCATCGCCGGACTGGTTGAGGTGCTGGCGCAGGCCAATCGCGAGACAGCCACTCCGCAGCGATTCGTCACTCAGATTTCCCGTGGACTGGGGCCACTCCTCCCCCACGAGCACCTCGAGCTCCTGTTGGGGGACGGCGCGCGGAACAGATATCTGAGACTGGGTGAGCATCCCGGAGGAGCGCTCTGGGG
>DATADG010000323.1:0-4450 GCA_036258655.1 Gemmatimonadales bacterium
GCCGCCGCAAGCTCCTCCACCAGTTTGAAGTTTTCAGCCGCGCGCAGGCCGCGCCCGCCGCTCACCACGATGGAGGCCTCGCCCAGGTCCAGCTTTGTCGTTGTCCGCTGCGCCAACTCGGTCACCCGCACCCGAGACTTCGCCGGATCCGTCGCCGGCTCCATCGGTTCCACGCGGGGCTCGCGCGGCTGCTCGACCGGCGTGACATATCCGGGCCGGAGGGATAGCAATGCCGGCGTCCCGGTCAACCGCAGCGTCACAATGATTTTCCCGGTGTAGGCCGGATGTCTTGCGGTCACTGCATCCCTCTCGATTTCGAAGCCGGTGACGTCCGACGCTATACTCACGCGGAGCCGTGCGGCTACTCGGGGCGCCAGATCACGTCCCTCGGCCGACGCAGTGAAGAATGCGGCGCGATAATCGCCCGCCTTGACTCGTTCGGCCACGGTGGCGGTGTACACTTCGGGGTTATAGCGCTCGAGTGCCGGGTGCTCCACGACGTACACTGCGTCGGCGCCATGTCGTCCCAGTGCCCCGGTGTGCTTGCCGATACCCGGCGGACCCAGCAGAACCGCATGCACTTCACCTGCCCCTGATGCATCGGCGGCCTGCCGTGCGGCAGTGACCGCCTCGAACGCCACCTTTCGTAGCTCGCCACTACGGGATTCAGCGAAGGCAAGGAGCGGAGACATTACAGCACCTTGGCTTCGGTGTGCAGCAGCCGTACGAGTTCGGGCACCGCCTCCGGACCCTCTCCGATGATTCGACCCGGCGGGCGCTCCGCTGGCAGCTCCATCTTCTCCACTACGAGATTGATGGCGCCGAGCTGCGCCGGCTTTACATCCAGCGGCTTCTTCTTGGCCGCCATAATGCCCTTGAGTGAAGCAAGTCGGGGGCGCGCGATCCCTTCGTCGATCGTCAGCACCGCGGGAACAGGAAATTCCACGGTTTCGGAGGCGCCCTCGAGATCACGCCGGGCGCTGCCTCGACCCTCGCCCATGTCGAGCTGTGATATGCCCGTGACACAGGGAAGATCGAGTAATTCGGCGGTCATGGGCCCGACAGTGGCATGGGCGGTGTCTGTGGCCGTTCGGCCGAATAGAATCAAATCGTACTGGCTAACCTTCAACTCCGCCGCCAGGGCGTTCGCGACAGCCCAGCCGTCGAACGGCACTTCGTCCGCCTTGAGCTGCACGGCGCGTGTCGCGCCCATCGCCAGCCCCTTGCGGAGGGTCTCCTGCACCCCATCCGGCCCGAGCGACAGAATCACGACTTCACCAGAACCCTGCTTCTCCACCAGCTGAAGCGCGACCTCGAGAGCATATCCATCGAAGTCACCCATCTCGAACTTGAGCCCGGTGGGATCCAGCGACTTGTGGTCGGAGGCGATCGAAAACCGCAGCTCCATATCGGGCACACGCTTGATGCAAACCGCGATTTTCATGAGCTAGAGCTCTGGCTGTTGCGCTATTTGGCTAAGGGCTATTCTGCGTGACCGTCCCCAAACAACCAGACGAATAGCGACAGATGACTAGCAGACTCCGCGACCAACGACTCGCAAACCTATCGCTTCCGCAAGCCTGAATGCAACGAGGCCACCATTCCTGGTGGCCCCGAGCACAAGTTATTTCGAAGCACGCAGCGCCGGAAATAATTCCGCTGCCGAGCGACGCAGATTAGGCGGTGCTGCCGCCGGTCCGCCGGTCTTTGAGCCCCGGCCGCTCCACTCTGCGTCGGTCTATATCGGAACGCTCAATCCAGCCATTGCCGGCGGCACTTCGGTGGCCGCCAACTCCTTCGGTTTGAGACATCGCTCCTTGAGCCTGCTGGGCCATGCCCTGGGCCTGGTGCCGCTCGGCATTGGCCGCGCGCTCCAGCCGCGGACCCGCCTGCTCGAGGTTTCGTCCGGCGCGGTCCAGCATCTGCGCCGCCCGGTCCCGCCCACCAAGGCCAAACGCCAGACCGAAAGCCAGGGCGAGCGCACCGACCAGACCGATCATGAGTGTATTGATCAGCGTGGTGGCGATACCGAGCTGGTTGATGGCCACCACAATGGTGAAGCCCCAAACCGCCACCCTCGCCACAGTGGCGAGCATGTCCGGGTTGCTGAAGCCACCCTCAGCGGTGGCACCCCGCACCAGGCGGGAGAGAGCATTCGCCGCCAGGCCGCCGATGACCAACACCACGAGTGCAACAACCAGGTTGGGCAGCCAGAGGAGCAGCTGGTTGAGAACGTTGGAGACCGCTGGGAGGCCAAGGGTGTCGAACGCAACCACCAGCGCGATCAGGCGGACGAACCATTTGACGACACTGGCAATGACACCGGCCGAGTCGTCCTTGACGCCCATCTGATTCACAAAGCTCGCAAAGCCGGACCGGCGGGCCAGCTCATTGAATTTGACCGCGTGCAGCAGGGCCTCGACCCCACGTGCCAGCAGGCTGGCGATGATCCACCCTATAATCAGAACGACTGCAAACCCGATGATCCGGGGAATGGCTGACAGGAAGGTGTTCAGTGCTCCGGCAAGTGATGCCCTAAGCGCGTCGCCGGTATCCTGAACCGGGACCGCGACCGTTGTACCCTGCATAGTGCCTCCGCGGCGGTGTAGTTCCCTTGTTGACGACCACAGGATGTGCAGGACGGCTATGCGGGTCGGTGATCAAGGTCACTCGGTGGAACTTGTGCGTCGGGTGAATCGGCGGTTACTCTGGCTCGCTCCCGAACGACCGCCGGACCACGAACTTGAAGGCGCGGGCATTCATAGGGGTCAGAAACCGCTCGAGCGCGCCGGTCTGACGGTTTTCGTT
Source organism: Gemmatimonadales bacterium (assembly GCA_036258655.1). GTDB lineage: Bacteria > Gemmatimonadota > Gemmatimonadetes > Gemmatimonadales > GWC2-71-9 > CAVVWJ01. The sequence goes on from DATADG010000323.1 coordinate 2,809, forward strand.
GAACGTCCCGAATACCGGGCCCTCCTCGTTGAGAACGTTGACCACGATGGCGGAGAGCTCCCACTGATCCAGGGCAAAGCCTGCCCGGAGGTTGGCGACAAAGTAACCCTCCAGCGGGCTGGTCTCGTTGGCCTCATCGCCGCGGAGCCACTGCTCGCCGACGTAGCGCAGGTCAGCCCCAAACTGAAGACCAGCCGGGAGCGACAGCAGTCCGCCGACCTTCACCTGATGGTCCGGCACCAGGGGGAGCCGGTCGCCCTCGGCCACGTCATTGCCCCCAGCCAGTGGAGATCCGACGAACGCCTCGTCCGCTCGAATGCTGAAGATCTCGGCTGCGTCCCGGAAGGTGGCCCGGGTAAACGCATAGTTGGCGTACAACGAGAGTCGCTGGCTCGGCAGCACCTGAATGCCGAGCTCAATTCCTTCTCGGCGAGTGTCGCCGATGTTGTCGAAGAAACCTTCGTATATCGCGGTCTCCGATTGGATGAACGAGATATCGTCTCTGACATTCGTCCGATACACCGAGGCGCTCACGATGGCCGGACCGCGGACGATCTGCCCCCCGAGCTCGAATGTGGTTGCGACGACCGGGTCGAGCGGAGGGTCGTCACCCAGGGCGAAGGGGAGCGGACAGGCCGCGGTCTCGTCGGCACAGGCCAGCTCGAGAATCGCGGGAGCGCGGAAGCTCTGGCCCACCGATGCGTAGACCGAGGCGCCGGGTCCCACGTCGAGGCTCAGCCCGGCGCGGGGACTCAGGCGACTGAAGTTATTGGTCGTGTCGGCAGCCGGGTCCAGTACATCCTCGAATGGAATGTGGATGTAGTCATAGCGAAACCCGCCCGATAAGGTGACGTCGCCCAGTCTTAGATCAGCCAGGGCATAGCCGGCGATGTCGTAGCTGGGACTCCGCACATCGGTGGTGAGCGTCTGGTCGGCAGGGTCTATCGGATTTTCCTGCAGCAGCTGGATATGGACCTGGTTCGCGGCGCCATCCGCCCCCAGCCGCAGGGAGAAACTTCCGTTGGGTCGTGGTGTGGTCCAGCGCCAGTCGAGATTCCCGCCGATAGTTCGATTGCGAGTGAAAGATCGCACATTGTCGTCGGGAGGCTGGTTGACGTTGAACCGCTCGGCGCGGGTGCGCCGCACGTAGGCGGTAAACGCACCGCGAGTCCTGCCCAATGGTGCATAGCCGTTCAACGAGGCCTGCAGCTGATTCAGATCCTCGAAATCGCCGGCGGTAAAATTTGTCCGCGGCGCACTCTCGAAGATGCTCTCCGGAAGCGACCCGGCGGCTTCCACCCGGGATTCTGCCCCAAAACCCTGGAAGCTGATGCCACGCTCAGCGGTCCGGTGTCCTACATTCAAGAAGCCGTTCAGGTTCTCAGCGCCAGTGGCTTCGCGCCATCCGTCCTCGTTCTCATAGCCGCCCGCGACGTAGTAGTCCCATCCTCCCCCACTCACGCCACCCACCGATGCCTCGCCGGAGTAGGTGCCATAGGAACCGCCCGAGATTTCAGCCTCCGCCTCGAGCGGTCCGGTACCACGGCGCGTGATCAGATTGATCGCGCCACCGAGTGAGTTGGGACCGAGGAGAGAACCCGAGCCACTGAGCAACTCCACCCGTTGGACATGCTCCATCGGA
>DATADG010000324.1:0-5257 GCA_036258655.1 Gemmatimonadales bacterium
AGTCGCTGGTAGCTGCCGGTGCGTGTGACTCACTCGGAGGGCACCGGAAGCAGCTGATCGAGGCGCTCGATTCCGCTCTGGCCGAAGCCCAGTTGATCCAGGCAGAACGGGAGGCTGGCCAGGGGTCGCTGTTCGAGGCCGGAGCCGGCGGGGATGGTGGAGAAGGGGGGAGCCCAACCCGGGATCGCTTCTCAGGCGTCTCCGACATTTCGGCCTTGTCCGACGTCCCGGCCTGGACCGAGGCCGAGCGCCTGGCCAGGGAGAAAGAGGTGCTCGGCTTCTTCATCTCGGGACATCCGCTGGAGCGGTTCCGCCACGAAGTGGAGCTTTTCGGGTCGCGAACCACAGCGACACTGGGGATATGGAGTGAACACCAGGTGAGCGTCGGGGCGGTGGTCACGGGAGTGAAACGTCAGATCTCCAAGAAGACCGGCAGGGAATACGCTCGGCTCGTGCTGGAGGACTTTCACGGAACCGCTGAGGCGATCGTGTTCCCGGAGGCTTGGGCCAAACTCAACCAGGTGATTCTCCCCGATGCTGCCCTGTTGCTGACCGGAGGATATAGTGACCGCGACCGAGGCGAGGACCAGGCGCCCTTCATCGTCGAGAACGCCCGCCGCCTGGACGAGCTGAAGAGCTCAGGCGCGCTCGGGGTGAGTCTCAGCTGGGGGGCACCAACCCACCCACAGCCAGAGGCAGTCCGTGAGATTGCCGCGCTCTGTTCCGCTTATCCAGGTCCAGCGCCGATCTATATTGAATGGAGCGACGGGAACGGAGAGGCTGTTCGGCTCCGCAGCCGGCGCCTACGGGTGGCACCGGAAGACGATCTTGTTCGGGCATTGAAGGACCTGTTGGGGGCTGAATCCGTCCACTACGTGAAGGCGGGATGAGCCCGATGGCCTCGGCCTATACCCTGGAGTTCGAAAAGCCGCTCCTGGAACTGGAACGTCAGATCGAGGATTTGAAGCGGATCGGGAGCGAACGCCAGATCGACATCAATGGTGAGTTGGAAGGCCTCACCACAAAGCTGGAGTCGCTCCGCGCTGATATCTACCGCAATCTCACACCCCTCCAGCGGGTGATGGTAGCACGGCACCCTCGCCGTCCATACACCCTGGACTATCTCAGCACCATCTTCACGGATTTCATCGAGCTTCATGGCGACAGGCTCTATATGGACGATCCGGCCATTGTCGGCGGCTGGGCGCGGCTTGGTGGTGTATCGGTGATGGTGGTGGGTCACCAGAAAGGACGAGACACCAAGGAAAACCTGAAGCGCAACTTTGGTATGCCTCATCCGGAGGGATACCGGAAGGCGCTTCGGTTGATGAAGCTCGCCGCCAAATTTGGTGCCCCGGTGATCACCCTCATCGACACGCCGGGTGCCTACCCAGGATTGGGCGCTGAAGAGCGCGGACAATCCGAGGCGCTGGCCCGCAACATTCTCGAGATGTCCTTGCTCCCGACCCCGTCCATCGCCGTCGTGATCGGCGAAGGAGGCTCAGGCGGCGCGCTGGCACTCGGCGTAGCCGATCGGGTGCTGATGCTGGAGAATTCGGTATACTCAGTGATCTCCCCCGAAGGATGTGCCGCGATCCTGTGGAAGGATGCCAGCCAGCGGGAGCGCGCGGCCGAAGCCCTCAAGATCACCTCGGAGGATCTGCTGCGCCTGAACATCATTGATGAGGTCGTGAAGGAACCTATAGGTGGAGCGCACGTCGATCCGGACGCCGCTGGCGAAGCGCTTCGCGAGGCGCTTATCCGGCATCTCACCGAATTGCGCAAGATCAAACCAGACAAGCTGGTGCGCCGCAGGGCCGAGAAGTACGCGGCCATGGGCGCATTTACGGACGGATAATGGGACAGACTGTCGAGGTCAGATTCAAGGGCACCAGAAAAGGGTACTTCGTCTGGGAAGACGAGGCCGACCCCATTCGGGTCAAGGACTCGGTTGTCGTCGAGGTCGAGCGCGGCCGTGACCTCGGCAGAGTCACTGCGGTCGGCGATGTTGCCACCAAGAAATGCGGCGGGTGCACCAGCTGCAGCGTCGGCGCCGCGGCCGAAGAGCCGGCAGCACTCAAGCCGGTTGTTCGCCGGGCAACGCCGGATGACCTCAAGATCCATCAGGAGATTCGGTTGTCGGAAGATGAGGTCCGGCAGAAGGTCATTCAGCGGGTGCGGGCGCACGAGCTGCTGATGAAGGTCAGTGATACCGAGTGGCAGTGGGACCGCAACAAGCTCACTATCTACTTCACCGCCGACAAACGAGTGGATTTCAGGGCCCTGGTTCGGGATTTGGCATCGCTCTTCCGCACCCGCATCGAGCTCCGGCAGATTGGCGTCCGCGATGAAGCAGCGAGGCTCTCGGGGGTAGGCCGCTGCGGCCGGGAGTACTGTTGCTCTACCTGGCTGCAGGAGCTATCCCCCGTAAATCTCGGTCTGGCCAAGGATCAGCACCTGTCACTGAACCCCTCACAAATTTCCGGGGGCTGCGGACGGCTGCTCTGTTGCCTCAAGTATGAACACGAGTTCTACGTCACCGCGCGAAAGCGTTTTCCGAAAGAACGCAAAACGCTGAAGACTGTCGTCGGCACCGAGAAGGTAGTGGCCGTCGACATCTTTCGTGAGCGGGTTTTTCTCCGGCACGAGGAGCACGGGCCCCGGATCATTCCCCTGGCACAACTCCGCGAGGAGATGGACCGCCTGGGTGAAGTATTTCCCACCAGCGAAGCACGGGGCCGCAGAGGCTCCACGAATCGGCCTGGCCCGCAAAACTGATCCTAGAATCAGATCAAACTGCATATAGAGCACACGGCTTGCACGATGTACTGCGGCTAGTTTACAGACATCACGGCAGCAAGGAGTGCAGCGTGCCCAAGTTCTACCTGACCACCGCCATCGACTACTCCAATGGTGACCCCCACCTGGGACACGCTCTGGAGAAGGTCGGCGCGGATGCCATTGCCCGTTACCGGCGTCTGCGGGGGGATCAGGTGCATTTCCTCATGGGCATGGACGAGCACAGTCAGTCGGTCCTCCAGGCTGCCGATCGTGCCGGCGTATCCCCGCAGGAATGGGTGGACCGTATGGCGGGCCGGTTCGAGGATTTCTGGAAACGGCTGAACTGCAGCAACGATGACTGGATTCGTACGACCGAGGGCCGTCATGCCGAAGCTGTGACTGAGCTGCTGCGGCGTATTCAACTGGCGCATCCCGATGATCTGTACGTGGCGGAGTACGAGGGGCTCTACTGCACCGGCTGCGAGGAGTTCAAGCAGGAGAGCCAGATCGTGAATGGCCGCTGCGTCGAGCATCCGAGCCTCGAGCTGGTACTCACCCAAGAGCGAAATCACTTCTTCCGGCTGAGCCGCTACCGCGATCGCGTTCTCGACTTGATCCGGAGAGGAGTATTTCGGGTTGATCCCGTCATACGCCGGAATGAAGTCCTTCGTCTGCTGGAGGGTGGTCTCCAGGACATCTCGGTATCGCGGCTTCGGCAGCCCTGGGGAATTCCCTTCCCCGGGGATCCCGACCAGACCGTCTACGTCTGGTTCGATGCGCTGATCAACTACCTATCCGCCACTGGGTTTCCCGAACCTGGATACGAGCGGCTCTGGCCGGCGGATCTTCACGTCATCGGCAAGGGAATCACTCGCTTTCACTGCATTATCTGGCCGGCGATGCTCCTCAGCGCCGGACTCGAACTTCCGCAACGCGTGTGGGCCCACGGCTATGTCCAATGGGAGGGCACCAAGATGTCCAAGACCAGCGGAACCGTAGTCACGCTGGACGAGGCCATCGACCGGCACGGACCCGATGCTCTCCGTTACTATCTGCTCCGCGAAGTTGGCTTCGAAGCGGATGGGAATTTCACGTGGGAGAGGTTCGACGAGCGCTATACCTCGGAACTTGCCGATGGGTTAGGCAATCTCGCGTCCCGCGCAGTTGCGATGCTGCTGAAGTACCGCGATGGGGTGGTGCCGTCCTCCCCACCTACCACCCGCCTCGACCAGTCCGGCCACGATGCGGTCGAGCGCTATACCGAGGCCATGGACGGACTCGATCTTCGCGGCGGCTCCGAGGCGGCCTGGGAACTGGTGACGGCAGCGAATCTCTACGTGCAACAGACTGCACCATGGACATTGGCAAAGTCCGGGCAGGAAGCTGAGCTGGATCAGACGCTCACCGCATTAGCACGAGCCCTGGCTCGATTAGCGGTTCTGACCAGTCCCTTCATTCCGGACAAAGCACAGGCCCTGTGGGAAATGTTGGGACTCGAGGGGCACGTGGCGTCAGTGAGTTGGAGAGAGACACAGCAACCATCGGTGCCTGGTCGTCGTGTTCGGCGCGGCAGTGTCCTTTTTCCCAAGCCTGCGAGCGTCTAGAAGTTACCGCAATTTTTTGCGAAACTATTTGACAGTGAAAGAGTTATCACTCTCACTGCCTCTTGACAATCCTTATCGCCGTGAGCCACCTTAACTTTGCAGCCGTGATGCTGGTCACCCCGACCAGCACCCGAGGCTGTCACATTGCAGTGCCTCAGGTCGAGTAGCGAACACGCACACAGAGGTTCATCGTCATGGCCAAACGCCGCTGGACTGTGGTTCTTGTTCCGCACGGATCGGAACCCTCGCGGATCGTCGAGGTGTCCTACAGTGTGTTGCGGGCTGCCGCAGTTGCGGTCAGTGGCATCATCATGCTGGGCTTGTTGGTTGGCTATGCGACCTTCTCTCATACCGCCGATCTCTCGCGTACCGCACGGCTGCAGGAGGAAAACGCGGCGCTCGCCCGCGAAATCAGCGAGCTTCACGGCCGACTGAGCAGCCTCGCCGATACCATCAGCACCATTTCGGAGCGCGACGCGCGGATACGGGTACTGGCCAACTTGGAGCCGATCGATCCTCAGGTTCAGGCGGCGGGGATCGGTGGCCCCGCAACGTCCAGTCTGGACTCCGGGAGCGTAACGGGACTTGCGCGGCGCACTGCTGAGGTTCGAGTCGACCTCAGCGCCTTGATTCGGCGAGCCAATTTGCTCGCATCATCGTTCAAGGAAGCCGCCGACAGTCTGGCAATGCATCGTGCGCGACTCGCGGCCACCCCGTCCATCATGCCCACGCAAGGATGGCTGACCAGCGCGTTCTCCTCAATGCGGAGCCATCCGATTCTGCACCTGGCCCGTCCCCACGAAGGCATCGACGTTACCGCTCCTATGGGGAGCCCGATCGAAGCGCCGGCGACAGGCATCGTGCGAGAGGCA
>DATADG010000325.1:0-28097 GCA_036258655.1 Gemmatimonadales bacterium
GCGTTACCACAGCCACACCGGGCTTGGCGAGGTCGCCCCAATCACGAATTCTCTTGGGGTTTCCCTTGCGCACCAGGAGCACGATGGTCGAGGTATAGGGGGCGCTGTTATCCGGCAGCCGACTCTGCCAATCCGCCGAAATCGCTCCACTTTTCTCGGCGATCTGATCGATGTCATAGGCCAGTGCCAGGGTCACTACGTCGGCCTCCAGTCCGTCGATGACGGAGCGGGCCTGCTTCCCCGATCCTCCATGGGACTGGCGAATCTTCACCTCCTGGCCGGTCTTCCCTTTCCAGTAGCCGGCAAACTGCCGGTTGAAGTCCTCGTACAACTCTCGGGTCGGATCGTACGACACGTTGAGCAGAGTCACGGGTTTTGGCGCATCGTACCGGAGCCTAGGAGCGGTGGTGCCGGCGACGAGCAGGGCGAGCGCAAGTGCTTTCATCAATTGCCTCTTCAAGTCACGTTGCTAAAAGGAGGTCTGGAACCGGCCGATAACGGCGTTTTCAGATTCCCGGTCGCCGGTAGGTGCGCCGCCGGTGAACTCGGTGCGCTCATAGTTCAGCGCCACCTTCACCGCACGAGTGAAGTGCCAATTGACACCTATGCCCCACGCCCGGGCCTTTTGGGCGCTGGCGGTGATCGTGGCATAGACCGGGAATGCAGCCTCATCCAGAGACAGCGCTCCATAGCGCGCAACCAGCTCGACTGCGCCGGTCCCGCCTTCACTCAGGTCGAAAGGCCGTTTTGGAGCCGGACCGCGGAAGCTTGCCTTCTCACCAGTGAGAAACCACGAGCCCACCGCCTGCCAGGCGCTATGCTCCAGCTGTTCGGTGACACCGTCCCGGGTCACTTCGTTGCGGGAGATCACGTATTCAGCCAGGAGACCGAGTGGTCCGCTGTAGTAGTAGCCCTGAGGAGAGAGCCGGGTCCGGCGGCCATTGGCGTACACGTTTGTTGCCGGGCTTGACGAGCTGGTGTTGTAGCGAAAAAAGGTCTGCTGGCCGGGAGTGCGATACGATGGAAGTCCTGGCGTGGCGGCCGTGCCCCGCTCTACCCCAGTGCTGGCGGCAATGCCCACGCCCAAGGGACGAAAGCTGCCCGACCTGAACGGTTGAACGAAGATCCGCCCAACGAAGTCTTTGGCATCACTGAGGTCATCGCCGCCACTGGCGAGGTCGGGAGCACCATTGAACACGCCCGCCTGGTAAGCCAGCAATCCTTCGGAGATGTCACCCGAGAGCTGGAGGCCGATATCCCGGCTGGGCACCAGATTGGTTGGAAGCCCCCGTTCCGCAAAAGCGATGTCGGTTGCCGACTGCAACCGCTCCAGTCCCACAGGGGGTTTGAATTTCCCCGCCCGCACCGTGAATTCAGGAGCGAACTTCCCGTCCCAGTACGCGTCGAAGATGGTGGGAGACGCGCCGCCAAAATCCGGCATCAGGCGAAACTCGAAATACCGGCTGACAGTGGCCTCGAGAATCGGACGAGCTCGGCGGATGAGCAGATTGTCAACCGCCGGCACGGCCTCGCTTTGAGGGAAGAATCGACCGTCGCTCTGGATGTACCCCCGGAACCGGAGAGCGTATCTCCCGTCGGCCGACTTGATGGTGAAGCCGTCCTTTGCGTTAGCGGTCGCAGACTGTTTGTCCTTGGCCGCCGTTGCCGCACTTTCCGCGGCGATCTCCCGCAAACGCTGAAGAATTCGAATCTGCTGATCGAGCTCATCTACCCGGGATTCCAGCGATATGGCCTGAGAGCCGCCGTTCTGCTGCGCCAACAGCTGTGGAGTCCCGGCGACGATTGCCGAACCCAGCCCAGTCATGGCCCACATTAAAACCGCTTTCGTCATCATCATTCCACCCAATGAGTTAACCGACTGCGGCCGCGCTGGGGGCGCGAGCTCGACCACAATACTCTACTTATCCGATAGAGTAAATGGGCAAAGCTCATGCCGTTACAACGACAGGACTACCGAGGAGAGTCGAGGCTTACCGTGGAGGAGCCGGAGGGGCGACCTGGTGGACTTTGGTAAGGAGAGAAGCGAGGCTGGTTCCGTCGAGCACCTTGGCCGTGGCGTCCCGGACTTCTTTCATGGCCAGGTGAACGCCGCACACCGCCTCGTCCCGGCAATCCGCGCATGGCACGTACGCGGTCTGGCTGGCGCAGGGGACTGGAGCGAGGGGTCCATCGAACATTCGTACAATCTGGCCCAGGTAAATCTCGGAGGGATCACGCGCCAGCAAGTAGCCTCCGCCTTTTCCCTTCTGACTCCGGAGAACTCCCTGGTTTCGGAGGCCGAGCAGGATCAACTCGAGGAATTTCGGTGGGATCTGCTGGTCACGTGCAAGATCGGCGATGCGCATCGGCTCGTCGCGCTCACCCTCGGCGAGCGCGAGGAGGGCTTTGATCGCGTATTTGGCCTTCTTCGAGAGCATGCCCGGTTGAGGCTTCTCCTATTCGCTACAGTCGCAGAACGCCAGCGCCTGCCCTCTACTCAGCGAGGGACGGAACTCGACACCCTTGAATATCCGGTTGTGTACCTGAAACATGTTCCGGAATCCCGCCCGGCTAAAGAAGTAGGAGCGGTGGTACTCAACCGATCCGACACCGATGAGAGGGAGGTGCCGGGTCACCCGCTCCACCAGGCGAGTCTCGAGAGCCATACGTACCCGGCGGGTGCCACGACGGAGAACGGATTGTTCGCCGCCTAGTGCTTCCTTATGGAAGCACTCCCGAACAAACTGCGCATCGTGCGGTTGACGAAATTCGACGACCAAGGTGCCGCGGCAGAGGCTGGCCAGTTTTCTCATGACGGGAACCGGGTCCTTCACGTGGTGCAGCACGTTGAGAAAGAGAACCACGTCGAATTTCTCCTTGACGTCGACATCTTCCAGCAGGCCCTCATAGATGTCAATCTTGCCATCCCACAACTGGGCAAGCGTGCTTGCAATGCGGAAACGCTCGGGATCGGCCTCAATACCGACCGCACGTTGGGCGCCTCTCCGGATGGCTTCATGGAGAAAGAAGCCATAATAACAGCCCACGTCCAGCACCGATTTTCCGTCCAGATCAGCGGGATAGATCCGGTCTGCAACCGGCGACCGATCCACTCCTGGTATAACACGACCATCCGGCAGCGTGATCCGTTGATAGCCCGAGAAAGTGGTCTCATCGATGAACCGAGTCACATCGAACAGGTCGGAGGTACCGGGGTATCCACTCATGTTAGGCCACGTTGTCGAGGTCAAACGCCAGTACCGATTCGAGCTCGGGCAGCAAGGTGGTCTTGCTGGACGCGACGTGCTGACGAATCTGGTCGACTGAGTCGAGCTCCAACCCCTCGCAGTAGAAGCGCGAAAGGAAGTGCAGGTACTCAGTTCTGCTTAAAGGAAGCTTCTTTATCAGAATCGCCGTGTTGTCCAAGGGCTGGTAGCTCCTGGCGAACTCGACCTCGTATTGCACTGGCTCGAGTCGGTGATGACCCATGACATACAGACACGATACACGATGACAGCCGTCTCCGGCGAAATACGTCGAATTGACTGTCTTGCCGTGCACGGCGCGGATCGAACGACCCGACTGCAGGCGAACCGGGGTAGACGGATCGTACCCATTTCCGCTGATCGACTTCCAAAGCCGCGCAGTCTCGTGAACCCGGGTGTAGAAGGCGGAGCGGAGCAATGTGTCGTCGGCATAGATCTGACGCTGATAGCGCGCACAGGCGACTTCCTTGAACCAGACGTAGTACGCCTTGGATTGCGGACGCTCCAGGAACCCGGGTAGATCGTTCGCGTACATGGTCCATTGTTCGCGCAGCAGGCGAACAAACTCGATCCGCACATACAAGTCGTACCGGAGCGGACACATGAGGCGGTCGATGGAGATCGATTCCCCGATTCTTCGACCGGAGACGACCTGGCGCCGGGAGCGCCTTACCCGGGCTCGTACCCGAGTCAGAAAGTCTTGCCAGGCCAAGCCACCCCGCGTAGTCATGGCTTATGCGCCCAGACGCTCACATGTATCCGTCACGCCGCAGCGTCTCGAGCCCGCCGCCATCGGCTTTGTCCTGCGCGCGGCCTGAACGCTCGGCGATGTTGGCGAACTTGCCCGACTGCAGCTCTACGATGATCTCATCGACGTTCCGGGCATCCGACTCCACCGGATTGGTGCAGGTATAGCAGCCCAGGGAGCGGTACCGCTTCCCGGTCCCCTGGTCGTAGTAGAGTGACACGGTGGGGATGTTCTCCCGGCGGATGTATTCCCAGATGTTCAGCTCAGTCCAGTCGAGTAGCGGGTGGATGCGCAGGTGCGTCCCTGGGGCAAAGTCTGTCTTGTACTGGTTCCAGAACTCGGGAGGCTGATCCCCCACATCCCAGTGAGACTGGGCGCTCCGAGGCGAGAAGTACCGCTCCTTCGACCGGCTGCCTTCCTCATCCGCGCGAGCACCCACGATCACGCCGGTAAATGGCTCGGTGTTGCGATCCAGCTCGTAAGCTTTTTTGGCGTGGTTGAGCCGATAACGGGGCCATTCGCCACTGAGCGTATGCTTGAGCGCGTCAGTCTTGAGCGCCTTGCAGCAGGCAATCCGGTCGATAGCACCGTCAGGAAAGGTTCGCTTTTCCTCGAGCGCCTGGCGGTTCTGGCCGTAGATCATGGTCAGATTCCATTCGAGCGCCAGTCGATCGCGATACTCGATCATCTCCGGGATCTTGAAGGAGGTGTCGATATGAATGAGTGGGATGGGTACATGGCCGAAGAACGCCTTGCGAGCTAGCCAGAGCAGGACCGTGCTGTCCTTGCCGATAGACCAGAGCATCCCAAGGTTCTTAAAATTGGCGTACGCCTCCCGAAGGATGTGCACGCTTCGGTTTTCCAGCTGGTCCAGATGATCCATGCTGCCTTCCATCAGAGTTGATCCTCAACAAATGCGAGCACTTCCGCGACACACTGCTCGACGCTCAGCACCCGGGTGTCCAACGTCAGCTCGGGTCGCTCCGGCGGCTCATAGGGATCATCGATCCCGGTGAAATTCCGGATCTCGCCTCGGCGTGCCCGAGCATAAAGTCCCTTCACATCGCGACGCTCACACTCTTCCAGCGGCGTCGCGACATAGATCTCGCCGAAGTTCTCGCACAGACTGCGGATGAAATCGCGCGACTCGCGATAAGGCGAGACGAAGGACGCCACGACGGTGACTCCGTGCGCCGCCAGCCGGCTTGCCATGTATCCCGTCCGCCGCAGGTGTTCCTCCCGCTCGGCCCGGGTAAAGCCGGTGGCGGGAAACACCTCCCGCAGGGCATCGCCGTCGATGTACTCCACTTCGACGCCCCGGCGCACCAGCTCCTGGTGTACCCGGGTAGCGATGGTGCTCTTCCCCGAGCCGGATAGGCCGGTAAACCACAACACCGGCGCCGGAGATCTAGTTCCGGAAACGCTGGCCACGGGAAGGCGACCAGTGCTTGGGGCCGGGGCCATCGAGGAAGACATCCGCTGATTCATCCTCCCGGCTCACAGTCCAATGACGAAGCTGGTGTTTCGCAGGTCCGGCTTGTTGTATGTCAGCGGTGAGGGGCGCTCGCCACTCCGGCCGGACTGACGGTAGACGCAGTCCCCCGCTGCAACATCCCACTCCATCGTGGGGCCGAGCCGGGGATAGATGTCCGCCCGCCCTTCCGCCACCCAGCAGAACTTGAGTGAGCTCCCGGCTTTCACCCGTCGGGCCACCGGAATGGTCCGGAGGTATTCCTCCAGCTCCGCCGAGGGATGAGACAGGCTTTCAACCACCGTGAGCGGTGTCCCGCGATCCGGAGCGGTGGAATAGATCCGCTGCGGTGGACCCCCCTTCTCCTCGCGCCAGGATCCACCGCCTTTTACTGCCCAATAGAGCAAGTCGAGGGCCGGTGCGAGCACGACACCGAGCACCGGCTCACCCTTCTCGATTAAAGCGACGTTGACCGTAAACTCGGCGCGCCGCTTGATGAATTCCTTGGTACCGTCAAGCGGATCTACCAGCCAGAAGCGGCGCCATCCGCTACGAGTCTCATAGGCGTCAGCCTCCGACTCCTCGGATATCACGGGAGTGGAGGGATCTATCCGGCGAAGCCCGTCCACCAGTATCCGATGGGCTGCCTCGTCTGCCAGGGTCACCGGGCCTCGGTCATCCTTCTGCCGAACCGCGGGGTCGACGGCACCGTCGTAATAGGTCATCGTCGCGCGACCGGCCTCGCGAACGAGGCCGGTGACTGCGGTTCGGAGCTCTGCCGTCACCATGGCCGGAAGATGATGCCTTTGTCCTGCAGGTGCGCCTTCAGCTGGTCAACCGATTCCGGACTCGCACCGGCAGGGAGGTGGAGATCGCAGTTGAGATCGGTCGTAATGGTCTCCCCTGCCCAGATGGTCTCGATCCAGTCGGGCTGCACTGCGGTCTTGATGACCTCGAGGTCCTCCTGCGTGAGCTCAGCCGCCGCGACAATCAGGATGATTCCTGCGTCCAGCATCAGATTGGCAATCTCCGCCAGGCGGCGCATGTGCTCCAGGCGATTCTCCGGCTTGCGTTCGATATCGGCATCTACGCCATAGAGCACGCTGCCGATGCCGAGGAAGTACACCACCTTCCCATCTTCGAACAGTTTGCCTTCCAGTGCCTTCGCCAGACCCTTCCGCTCCATCTCCTGTTCGCCCGTGACCAGGATGAGCGCGGCCTTCTGATTGTACTTCTCCGCGCGCCGGCCGGGCTCGATGAAGCTGGGCTCCCACTTGTAATTCCGGAGGAGGACTCGATCCCGAACGGCCGCCTGGCGATCGGGCAGCGCTTCCCGAACGATGCCCCCACCCCGGATCTCATAATTGTCCACGATGACGAAGCGACTGGTTGCGGCGATGTCGTCCGCGAGGTCGCACGCGATGGCACGATCGAGCTTCAGCACGCATTCGGCGACGTCATGCCGCTGGATGGCATTGCGCTGGGTCGTGGCGTCCAGCGTGGACGCGTCCATCACCCGGAGAATGTCCTCGACCCGGCAGGTCACCCGCGCGGTGCCGAGCTTGAGGAGGTACTCCTTCCGCTTGACCATCGGCTCCTTGCCCAGCCAGAAGAGGCTCACCCGAAGGCGAGTAGTCACCTGAGGGCGAGGCTGTGATTCCAGCGTCGCTATCTCGCCCCGCTTGACGTAGATCTGCTCCTGGAGTGTGAACCCAATGGCCGAGCCTGCCTCGGCCCGAGTCTGGGCGGCCGGTTGAAGGCCTCGATGGTCTTGACCCTGCTCTTCTTGCCCGAAGGATAGAAGATGATGGCGTCGCCAACGTTGACGGTGCCGGTGTCTATGGTTCCGGCCACGATCCGGCGGTCGTCTCCCTGCTTGGTAAACTTGTAGACGTCCTGCACCGGCATGCGGAACGGGCGATCGATTGGAGGGGGCTCACTGCGGAATGCGTCGAGCGCCTCCAGCACAGTCGGGCTCTGGTGCCAGGGAAGGTGGTCCGATGGCTCGGCTATGTTATCGCCACTGCGCGCGGACACCGGAATGAAACAGGCCGGCTCGATCCCCACCTGGGAGAGAAAGGCGCCGTACTCCCGCACGATGCGGTCGTAGACGCCGCGATCCCACCCAACCAGATCCATCTTGTTGACCACCACGGCGAGCTGGCGGATGCCCAGCAGGGACATCATGTAGCCATGACGCCTGGAGTTTTCCTGCACACCCTCGGCAGCATCGATCACCAGCAGCGCCGCCTCTGCCCGAGCAGCGCCGGTAATCATGTTCTTGAGGAATTCGATGTGCCCGGGGGCGTCTAGGATCAGGTAGTGCCGGCGACGGCTCTTGAAGAACACCCGCGCGGCGTCGATGGTGATACCCTGCGCCTGTTCGTCCTTGAGCGCATCGAGCAGGAAGGCGTATTCGAACGGCTTCGAGTTTAGCTCGCACTGGGCGCGCACCTGCTCCAGCTTGCCTTCCGGAAGCGAGTGGGTGTCGGCCAGGAGCCGTCCGATGACTGTGCTCTTGCCGTGGTCCACATGGCCCACGATCACGATATTCATGCGTTGCTGCGCCTCCGGCGCAGCAACCGGTGCCCGCGTCGGTGCGAGCGGGGAGGAAATTGCGGTCAGACCTGCCTCCATCGGGGAATTAGGCCGTGAGTGGCTGGCATGTTGGCCACGGCTCAGAACGGCGGATGTATACCGTGCGGCGGAATGTGCGAGCGACTCACCGCTCCTCCACCGCGTAATCGTAAGGGTAGTAGTAGTCTCCGTACTGGGAAACCTCACCACCTGGGTCGTTCAGCACCGTCCCAACGACCCTCGCCCCGACGTTGACCAGCTGCTGGTGCGCCCGCTTGGCTGCGATTCGGTCGGTCTGTCCGGCACGCACGACCAGCAGAACGCCATCGGCCAGGGAAGCCAGAATGCCGGCGTCCGCCGTCGCGAGCACGGGCGGCGTATCGAGAATGACGAGGTCGAAGCTCTTCGACAGCTCCTGGAGCAGTGCCCGCATCCGCACGCCGCTCAACAGCCCGGACGGATTGGTCGGCAGTGCGCCGCAGGTAAGCAGGGAAAGGCCTCTCACGGTGGTCGGACGAATGACATCGGTGACGGGGCGTCCTGAGTCGGTGCGGCCGGCGCTCGGATTGAAGGTGAGCGACTGCGCACCATCCCCGCTATACGACGGGGCGAGCAGCTCCATCAAGCCAGGGGATCGGGGCACCTGGAAGAGACCGTGCAATCGGGGCCGGCGCACGTCGCAGTCGACCAGGAGAACTCGCAGTCCATCGTAGGCGAAGGTGACCGACAGATTGGCAGAGGTCAGCGTCTTCCCTTCCCCCGGAGCCGCGCTGGTGACGACCAGCGTCTTCATGTTGTCACCCTGCTCGCACCAGACCAGGCTGGTCCGCAGCATCCGGAATGCTTCCACGCCGATGGAGAATGGCTGGGTCATCGTGCCCAGCGCGTTGGCGTTCCCGCGCTTGTTGTCGAGCTCGGCCTTCTTCCCCGGCCGCAGGAGACCACGCTTAGCCGGGGCCGGAGAACCGGATGCCAGCCGCGGGATCACCGCCAGACCGGGTACATGCAGTGCGAGCTCCAGATCCTCCGGCTTGCGGATCGAGGTGTTCAGCGCCTCCAGCAGGAAGGCGCCTCCCGTTCCCAGCAGCAGGCCAAGCAACAGACCGAGACCGAGCTTCAGTGGTGCGGTGGCCCAGATAGCGGCGTAGGGCGTGCCCGCGAGGTCGACGATGTCCAGGTCTCCCGCCTCCACCTCCTCGGCCATCCGGGCCTTCTGATACTCCCGGCGGACTTCGTCGGCGGTGCTGGTCAGCGTCTGAACCCGTCCGGTCAAGCGGGCTTCCTCCTCGGCCATGGCAGGCAGGAGCTGGAGCCGTTCGCCCGACTGCGCCCGCAACTTTCGGAGCGCGGCAATGCGCGCATCCAGGGTGGAAACGTGGCTGGACACCGCCTGGCGAAGCTGCCCTTTCGTGGAAGCGATGAGACTCTTCAGCTGAATGAGATCCGGATTGGTCGGTGCGGCCTGCCACGGGCCGGTAGTCATCGAATCCAGCTTGTACTGCATCAATTCGAGCTGGCGGTAGTTGTTGCTGACCGATGGATTTTCCGCCATGGCGGGTGAAGAGGCGAGCGCGCGAAGCGCCTCGGCTTCCCCGGCTGCCCCACCCTTCCGGAGCTGAGCCAGCAAGGCTCCGAAGGTGGCTCGGTCGGCCTCCAGCTCGGCTCGGCGAGCGTCGAGCGTCAGCATGTCAGTCTGCTGGCTGCTCGCGTAATCCTGCGTGCTGGCGAGCTGCTGCCGGCTTCGGAAGGAAGCAAGCTCCGACTGGGCCCGAGCAAGCATGCTGTCTGTCTGCTTCAGCTGCGCTTCGAGAAATTCCCGCCGGCGGGTCGACTTCTCCTTCGCGTTCAGAATGCTGAGCTGCTTGAAGACCGTGACCGTGGTGTTCACCACCCGCTGGGCGAGCCGGGGATTGGACGAGGTGTAGGTCACGTCAATGATGTCGGTTGCGGTCCGAGGGACGACCGTCAGAAGGCTCAACAGCTTGTCGGCAGCCATCTGGTGGGGTATGACGTGCAACGTTGCGCTCGGCACGTCGGGAACCGACGTGACCGCAAAGCGGACTGTCCCGAGGTCCAGAACGTCACCATAGCGCGCGCGGGCCTCGCGGTTGTCCAGCCGGGCCTTCACCCCGTTCTGATAGAAGGTCACCTGGATGGTGTCGGTCTCCGACTTCGAACCGACCCAGACCTTCTCCAGGCGGCTGGTCCCGAACTCCGGCGTGGCCGAGGTGAGCTGGAGCCCCAAGGAGTCCACGACCGCCCCCAGCACCCGGTAGCTCTTGACTCCCTCGGCCAGCGAGAGGATCGGGTCCATGGTGCGCGACGGGATTTCTGCTTGATTCTCAATTGAACCGGTCAGCGCCGCACGCTCCCCAGCCAGGCGTATCGTGGCCTTCGCGCGGTAACTGGCGGGTGTCTTGATCGCGAGATAGAGTCCGCCGCCAATGCCGAGCAGCGTCATCAGCAAAATGAGCCGATACCGGCGGCGCACCACGCCAAAGATCTGCCCCAGAGAGAGGGAATCACCGCCGGGGCGGTCGTTCATGCCGTCCATGCCCGGAGTACCGGAAGGAAGCTGGCGGACGGGCGGGTAGTATTCAGTCATGGGCGCCTATCGATCTCTATTCGCGCGATCGATGAGGAGGTAGATCGACGCGGCCGACCCAAGCACGCTCAGCCCGGGCAAAAAGATTTCTCTGAAGAAGGACCTCCGGCGGTCGACAACGATCTGATCCCCGGAGTGGACCCGCATCGCAGCGGAAGAGGCGTCGGGCTCGAGCAGGCTCACAAAGAACTCCTGCTGCCTGCCGCTTGCGTCTCTGCGGAGGACCCGGACCTTATCGCGGTTCCCGGTTTCCCGGGGCCCTCCGGCCTGCGCCACTGCCTCTCGTATGGTCGTTTCGGGTCGGAGGGCATACACCCGTGGCTGGCCGACCTCTCCCGACACTGCCACCCGCAGCAGCGGCTCTGCCACAAACTGTGGATCCTGCTCGAACCGAGACAGAAAGGTGCGAATGTTGGCTCTGGCGGTGGGAAAAGGAATGCCGCCGACCCGAACCGCCTGATACAGCGGATGGGTAATCGTCCCGTCAGCTCCGATGATGAAATCCCCACTCATTTCCGGCTTCCGCCAGACGACCACTCGGATCGAGTCCCCCGGAGCCAGGGTCACCTGCTCTGATGAAGCGCTGGCGGGAGACTGGGCGAGTGCGGCCGTAGCGACTGCCGGTGCCGACAAGGCAAGAACAACGAGACAACAGAGCGGGTTCCGCATTCATCCTCTTGGCCAGAGCGAGGCAGTGCGATGCTGCCGTCCAGCATACAGTTGGCGGAGGCGGGCGCATGAAGCATGCCCCGCAGGCAGGCTCTCCATTCAGGAGACCGGATTGCCAGCAAGACAATGTATCCGAATTGATTCCGGAGTGCACCCGAGATGGGTTGCCCGTACAAGGTGGGGGAGGCGATCTGTTGCGTGGACTCAACACTCTATGTAGATGTCCGGCAAGTTCTTCGCGCTTCGAAAAAAGCAAACGACCGGGACTGGCCCGGTCGTTTGCACCGCACGGAATTACTCGAGCCCTAGTTTCGCCGGCAGGATTTCGCCGGCAGCGACGCCAGGCGATTACCGAGGTCTCTGAAGGCCTGCTGATTTTCGGTCTTCGATACAAACGCCCCGTCGTAGCGCCACATATAGAGACCGCATCCGACGGTCCCCAGCAGTATGCCCCAGTCACGTACCTGGGCAGCGGTCATCCGACAGTTGGGGTCGAAAGTGCCGCGGCCGCCGGTCAGAACTGGGTCGCAGGCCCAGAGTCCGTCGCGGGCTGCCTGAATACCACCGTCCAGGACGTTCAGGCTGAACATGATGGCGTGCCCATCACGCTGAGCGATTGCCACGCCTCCGTCCCGATACGCGCGAATGTCTCCCCGGCGGTGATCATACGGACTCACGATGAAGTCACACACCCGATAGCTCTTATCGGGCTCGAAAGCGTTGTGCGCGTGGTATACGCCCGTAGGCATCGTCGGGAAGATCTGCTTGACATAGCTGCAGAGGCCATCAACCCGGAGCTTCGTCATCGTACCCTTCGGCCCCCAGGTGTTCCCGCCGTAGTTGTAGCCACCCCAGACCTGCGGCTCGTCCATTACGATCTGGCCGACAATCGTTCCATCCGCAATCGCCGCGGCAACGGCCTGCCGGATCGTGGAGGTATTGAACTGATCCATCTGGGCCCTCCACTTACCCTCGTCAAACTGCAGCACGCCATCGATCACACTCAGCAACGGCGAAGTCTCATCATGGTGCGAACCGCTGGGTATCTGGAGCAGGAGCTTGTAACCGCCGGAACGCGCGGCATTGATGCGGTTCAGAATGTTGCTGGCGGTATAGCCACCGTCCGCAGTCATGTTGAACGGAGCGACGATGCTGCCGGTCCGGACCAGCTGCTGGGCGGGACCGAACGGCAAACCAGTCGACGTGCCGCTGCCGAGCGGTGAACTGATGGTTATTCGCGACGTGTCCGCCAGAGTGCCGGACTTGGCAATGATGCGGAAGGTCCCCGCGGTGGAGCCTGCCGTGTAGAGCCCTCCCGCGGTGACAGTGCCTCCGGTCGCGGTAAAGACAACATTGTCGACCGCGACACTGTCGTTCGTGGTGGTCCGCCCATAGACCTTGAACTGTTTGGTCGCGGAGGGGGCGAGCGTCACGCTCGAAGGCATAAGAACGACCGAGGCGAGCACCGGTGCCGGCGGCGGCAGCGAAGGGGGAGCTGTAATAGTCACTGTAACGGTGTCGGCCAGGGTACCGGCGGTGTTGGTTGCCCGCACTTGATAGGTTCCGGCGGTGTCGCCGGCGACGTAGGTGCCGCCCCCATCAATGGAGCCGCCGGTCGCGCTCCAATTCACGCCGACGGGAACCGCATCCCCACCCATGAGCCGGCCCAGCGCGGTGAAGGTCTGGCTCACGCCCGGGGCAAGGCTGACGGAATTGGGAGTGACTTCGATAGCCACCAGCTGAGTCTGCCGCCGTACGACCTGAACCGTGCTGGTGTCGACCTGGAGTTGACCTCGAACGCGACTCGCACCGACGACAGTATAGGTGCCGATTGCGGCAGCGGAGAACCGGCCGTCCGGGAGAATGGTGCCGCCCGACGTGCTCCAGGTTACCGCTGCGCCGACGCTGTCACCGGCGCTGTTGTGGCCATGCGCTCGGAATTGGAGAAGCTGATTGGTTTCGAGTGTGACACTACTTGGTCGAACTGTGAGCGCGACGGGTAAGATGTCGCGTGACCTCCATTCATTGCCTGTCTGGTTTTCCGGGGAACCTTCTGGAGCAGTGGCATCGCCGGAACAAGCGGCGATGACCAGGAGGACGGGCAGCATGCGGTAGTTTCGTGAGACTGCCAGTCTCCGCGCAAGCTTAAAAGTGTACGTCATCTGGCTACCCTTTCATCGCTCTCCTTGAATGAGTCCCAACCATTCCCATCAGATCCCCACCGCCCTTGGGCTAAGTCACTCTAGGTGATTTTTGGGTGACTTTCAATGGCTAATTTTTCAACGCTGTGCATCTATTCAGATCGAGCTATGATCCAGAACTCGCTATAGATCAGAAAGTTGAGTTGCTGAGAGAGGTGAATTGTAACAGAAAATACTGTCAGGTTATTAGTCAGTGGTGATTGGAATTGCAGTCTCGGTCACATGCCACACGCCGCACTTTTGTCAATCCCCTTGATCAGTTTTCCCAGCGGCTCAGGTTGAGGTATTATTCCCGGCCCATTGCAGCCGCTTCGCCCGGCCGGGGACCGGGTTCAAATCGAGATCAGTCAGCCCTGAGGAGCCGCCAAGTGGTCGAGAACGGGTCTGCCCGCTGGAAGCTGGAGTCGGGCGGTGTGAAGATCGTGCTGATGGTCACCCGGGCCGAGCCGGTTGGAGGTGCTCAGATTCACGTCCGGGATCTGGCGACGGCTCTCCGTGCGCAGGGGCATGTTCCGACCGTTATAACGAGTGGCTCCGGCCAGTTCATCGAGGATCTGCGGGCAAGGAGCATCCCTGTAATCATCCTCGATCATTTGACTGCCCCCATGCGGCCGATCCAGGACCTGCGAGCCCTTCAGGAACTGCTCACGGTGCTCAAGGAGCTCCGTCCCGATCTCCTGACTGCACACGGCGCCAAGGTCGGAATCCTGGGCCGGGTGGCTGCACGAACACTCCGCATCCCACTGATCGTCACCGTTCATGGATGGGCCTGCGCGCCGGGTACGCCGCGGCTGCAGGCTGCGGTGTCGCGACGACTCGAGCGACTCATAGGCCCGCTGGCCACCAAGCTGATCACCGTATCGGACTTTGATCGGCGATTCGGGGTGGAGTCGCGCCTGGTACATGCACATCGGGTCGTGACGGTCCATAACGGCATGCCTGATGTACCACCCACGCTGCGTTCTAGCCCCGGAGAGATGCCACCGCGACTCATCATGGTCGCCCGGTTCGAGCCTCAGAAGGACCATATCACGCTGCTCCGAGCGCTGGGCGGAGTTCAGGATCGCCGCTGGGAGCTGGAGTTGATTGGGGACGGCCCCCTGAGAAGCCAGATGGAAAGCCTGGCCGAAGACCTCGGGATCAAAGGCCAGGTTCACTTCCGGGGTCAACGAAAGGACGTTGCCGAGCTGCTTGCCCGGGCGCAAATCAGCCTGTTGATCAGCAACTGGGAAGGCTTTCCGCTCAGCATTCTCGAATCCATGCGCGCCGGCCTCCCGGTGGTTGCATCGGCCGTTGGCGGCGTGGAAGAATCGGTTCGGGATCAGGAAACCGGGTATCTGGTGCCCCGCGGGGACGCCGACACGCTGCGCGACCGGATCGAACGGCTCCTCACCGATCCCAGCCTCAGGGTCAAGCTCGGGGCGAACGGACGTCGAGCCTACGAGCAGCACTTCACGCTCGAGCGCATGGTTGCCAAAACGCTCGCCGTCTACGGCGAGGTGCTCGAACCTTTGCGCCCCGTATCCGGGTCTCTGCACGCCATCAGTACCGGGCTGTCCGCCTGAAACTGAACTCTCTGGAAGCCCAAATCGCTGGCGGGAGTCGCATGACCCCTGTTGTCAAGCAAAACGAGCAGCCCTCCAAACCGGGCGGAGAACGCCCACCCACGGTGCTCGTGGTCGAGGACGAGATGACCGTTCGGGCCGGTATTCGCCGGCTGCTGGAAGATGAGGGGTACACTGTGCTGGAGGCGGAAAACGGCGCCGCTGCGCTTCAGGTCCTGGAGGGACCAGCTGCCGATAGCGTATCTATGGTGCTGACTGATCTACGAATGCCGGTGATGGATGGACGACAGTTCGCAGCGGCACTGGCTCGGCGCCGGCCGAGTATGCCGATTGTTTTCATGTCGGGTTTTACTGCACAGCTCATGGACCTGCGCCTGGTCTCTCCCCACCTGGCTTTCCTGGCCAAGCCGTTCAGGAACGATGATCTGCTCGCCGCGGTAAAGGGGCAACTCAAGAGTCAGAAATAACCGAAGCGCCCTCCTTCTCAGATTTCCCAGTTCGACATCAGAATGCCGGTTGCAGGTACGCGCTGCGGATACCCGTGCAGCAGCATGCGGAGGTCGGTCCAGTGAACCCGGTAGCCGAGTGAGATGAGCCGGAGGTACACCTGGCTGAACTCGGTCTGGCACCTGATCGCAATTCGGTTGACGCGCTCGTGTGCGGCAGTGAGCTGAAGTGCCTGGAGCAGCCGATCGAACGCAAGCGGGCTGGCCGCGACCAGCTTGAGGACTCGGAGCTCGTCCTTAGGGCGCCCAGCGGCGAGCGGAGTCGAGTGCCACAGCGCATACCCGCTCAAGGTCCGACCTTCTCGCACCAGGGTTGTGTCTCCAATCCCGAGGTTACGCGTCAGCACCAGCTCTCGGGTGAAATCGACACCGGGCAGAACGCTGTCGGCCAACTGCCGACACTCCTCCAGATGGCGACTCCAGGAATTCTCGGCGGCAGACAGGAGCTCCGGTACTCCTGCGGCACGGCGGGCAACCTCGTGGACCAGGGTAACGGTAAGGTGACTGGGGACCAGACCGATTCTGCTGTAGAAACCGATGTTATCCACCGTGCGAGGCATGGTCTCGAGGCCGATGGTCGTTGCGCCCTGCCGCTGCAGCCACTCTATCCCGGTGCGGACCATCGTCGAGCCCAGCCCCTCACCCTGTCGGTCAGGCCGGACGGCCAAAGGACCCATCCAGCCTTCGGTTCCGGAGCGGTGCACCATGTTGAATGCGACCATCTGACCCTCGGCGTCTCGCCAGACCATCGAGCCGTCGCCGGCGTCCTCCAGAGCATAGCGCCACACCAGGGTGTTCAGCTGGGGAACGCGGACCCCTACCAGGCCGTCACGGCTGTACCGGTCGGTAAACGCGTCGGCAAAAACACGGTTGAGAGATTCGATATCACGGATTGTCGGGCGGTCAGGCCCCCGGACGCTCCGGTCAGGCCGCCACATCGCGTTCTCCCGGACTCTCCTCGCGAACGGTGGCGATACCGCTGGCGAGGTCGAAGCCCACCCGGATCACCCGGTCGAAACCCTCCCGGACGGTATCGATGTGGGTGATCAGAATGACCTGTGGGAAGCGGTCGGCCAGGCTCCGGAGAAGATCCAGCACTGCCGTTCGTCGATCCTCGTCCAGCGAACCGAAGATTTCGTCCAGGATCAGAAGCGAGAGTGGCTGTCCGGCTCGGTCGGCAATCATCTGGCTGATGGCGAGCCGCAAGGCCAGGTTCGCCACGTCCTCCTCACCGCCGGAGATTACCGCCTTGGGATCACCGTCATCGAGCAGCGTCGCCACGTAATCCTCGTCGAGCTCGAGCTCGGTGTAGCGGCCACTGGTCAAGTCACGGAGAAACCCTGAGGCGAGCTCGGACAAATCGGGACGAAGTGTCGAGTTGAGCTCGGTACGCAAGTCGGTCAGTGCCCGATCGAGCTCCTGGTGCATCATCAGGTCTGTTGCGGCTTCCGCGGCCGCGCGCTCTCGTTCTGCCCGCTCTGCCTTGCGGCGGGCCACAGCTTCCACTGCCTCGAGCGCCGATCCAGTCTCACCCCGTGCCCGCACCAAGGCCAGCTCGGCCCGTCGGCGTTCTCCTTCTGCGCTTAACTCGGCTTCGCGAAACTCCCGGAATGCCGTTTCGCTGTACTCGAGCGCCTTCAGACGGTTCTCGACATCCTCGATGAGATCATTGACCTTTCGCGCAGCCGTGCGGGCACTCTCCAGTTCAGCGGAGACCTCGTCGCTGCGCTCAGTGATTGCGCGCAACCGCTCAGCTTGCAACGCGAGTGACTCGAGTGCACGGGTCTCACGGAGCACCGTCTCATGGCGCGCGGGATCGTAGCTCCCGAACTCCTTGCTGAGCATAGCTTGAAGCTCATCTGATCGTTGCAGCAGGCGCTGCTGCTCGTCCTGAAGTGAATCAGCATCATTGGCCTGGGCCGTGAACCGGGCGAGCTCCGCGGTGGCAACGGAAAGCTCCTGCTCCAAATCCAGCCGGCGGCGTTCGATGTCGATGAGGGCGGCTGGCTCGTGTTGTAGCTGCTCGATTCGCTGCTTGTAGAAGTTTCCGTTGGATCGCACCTCCTCGATCTGCCGGTCGAGCAAATCCAGCACCCTGGCATACTCTCCCCCGAGAGGCCGGGCGCAGGTGGGACACACGCCGTCTGCTCCCGCTTTCACCAGGCGCTGCCGCTGCTCCCGCAATTCCTGATACTGGTCGAGCAGCCCCTGTCGTTTGGTTTGGGCGTCCTGTGCATCTCGGACCCAGACGGTGCGCTGTTCTTCGGCTTCCAGCGTGGCGGCTGTCAGCGCGGCACGGCAGGCGTTCACGCGGTCGGTGGCCGCGGTGATCTGGTCCGGGGCAGGTCTCCGGGCGACTCGTTCCTTGATCGAGGTGAGGTGCGTGTGAACCTCCTCGAGCTGCGCGCGATATCTCCGCCGGACTGCGTCAGCCTGCGCCTGGCGCTCGAGGGCTTCTGCTTCCTGGCGCAGAGTGGGCAAGGGACTCAACCGGCGGGCGAGCACCTGCAGATGTTGGCCCGCGGTGGAGAGCTCGAGCGCTTCCTGCTCCAGCCGGGCCGCACGTTGCGCAGCGGCTGTGGCCTGATGTTTGGCCACCTTCAGCTCCGCTTCGAGCGCAAGCGCCGTCTCGCGGAGCTGCTGCAGCCGTTCCCACCGCGGGCGAATCTCCGCCAGCCTCCGCTCGGCCGCGAGACTCGCCTGCTCCGCAGCGCTTTCAGCTGACTGTGCCAGGGTGAGTCGCTCCTGGGCACGGCACTCCGCCTGATCGAGCTCTGCCAAATCCGGAAGTCCCGCCCGCAATGCATCCACCCGGGCCCGGAGAGCCGAGCGTTTTTCCTTGAGGCGTTCCTGCGCTGCCCGCAGCCGATCATAGCCCAGCACCCGGGACAGGAACTGGGCCCGTTCCGTGGCGCTCATGGCCGCCATTACAGCGAGCTCTTTCTGACCTGTGAAGTAGGTGTTGAAGAACTCGTCGCGGGTCATCCCCAGGAGCCGGGTGACCCGTTCGGTGACGGAAGCAATACTATTCGCGATCGCTGTAGGCTGGCCATCCTGGTACAACTCGGCCTGGTTGAGGGATCGCACGATCCGGTAGCCATGATGCCCCAGCGTAAACTCGACTTCCACCTCCACTCTCGCTCGAGCCGGAGCACCGCGCCGTCGCAGCGTCTCACGGTTGCCGCGTGCGGCCGGCATGCCGTACATGGCCCAGGCGATCGCCTCGAGAATTGTCGTCTTTCCGGCACCATTCGGCCCCACGATCCCCGTCAACCCGGCGCCGAATTCGATCTCGGTGTGCTCGTGCTGGCGGAAGTTCAGCAGGCGAACGCGGTTGATCTGCATCAGGCGCCTGCCAGGTCGCGCTCGACGGCATCCATGAGCTCCTGACCGAGTCGCACGAACGCGTCCCGATCCAGCTCAGCCGGCAGCGGACGTGCATGAAGGTAGGAAGCCACCAGCTCGGGAAGGGTTTGCCGCCGTGTTGGCGCACCTACTCCGATGCTGCGGAGCAGCTCGGGACGCCGTAGATCCAAATGGAAGTGCAACGCCTCTGCCTTGTAGCCGCGGAGAACCGCGTGATTCAGCTCTCGAGCGACGTGCCGGGGAATGTCATAGACGCGGAGTCGGACGATTTTGTCGGCGATGCCGCCTGGAACACTCCCCACCCGAGCGGCAATGGCATCGTCTACGGCCGCCGCTGAAAGGCCTTCGGCACGCACCGGTTCGAGATCCAGAATGTCGCGCGCCTTGGCGACAGCTCGACGCTCCACTCTGCCAGTATCGAGATCCACGAGCAGCCAGCCTTTTCCCGGTGATCCAAGCAGCTCCTCCTCGATCAGCTCGCCCCAGAGATTCGGGCTGACGTACTCGAGTGAGCCGGCATACCAGGTCTGGCCGGCCACTCGATGCTGCACGTGATAGTGGCCCAGAGCGACGTAGGTCCATTCTTCAGGCCCGAATTCGTTGAGGCTGATGAGTGCTCCGCCATAATCAGCAGCGCTTCGCTCGGTCGGAAACAGTCCTTCGATCTCACCATGCAGAACGAGAACCTGATATTTCTCACTTCCTTCGGGCCGGAGGCTCGGCCTTTGAGCGCTCACCAGCGCCTGATGGGGGACCGCAGAGATACTGAGGTCGAGTGAGGAGTAGACCAGCCGGCGAGGCTCATCGATGGCTACATCTACACCGAGCTCCTCGAACAGCCGGAGGATCGTACCGGTCTCGACCGACCGCGGAGTATCATGATTTCCTGCGATAAGCACGATGGGAGCATCTGGGAGCGCTTCGCGTAACCGCTGAAACTGCCGGAAGGCGAACACGATGGCGCCGTTGGTTGGACGAACGGAATGAAAGAGGTCCCCTGCGACCACGACCGTATCGGGAGCTGCTGCTATGACTCCGTCGATTGCCGCTCGGAATGCGTGGGCGACATCTGCCTCGCGTTGATTGATGCCGCCCGAGGTCTGTCGATGGTACTGCCGGATGCCGAGGTGCGGATCGGCGATGTGCGCCAGTTTCACGGGTTGAGAATACTGCAGCCTAACTCTCACGGCCAGCGGGAGTGACCGCAGCCGGTTGACTCCGATGTATGTCTTTAACCCCCGTACGGGTCATCGCTTCGGTTGAGAGCCGGAATGCCTACTCGCGGTCCGACAGTCTCTGCGGGCATCCGGCGACCGAGGCACGCGGAGAAGAATGCGTAGACATCAGCCGGGCGCTCGCGCCGGGTCGCCGCCAATGCACGCCGGACGTCCTCCTCCCGCCTGCCGTCAATCAGGGCTCGCACTCCCTCGCTCGATACCCGGCGGTCCAATTGTCGAAGCTGTCGAATGACCGCATCGGCGAACGGAAGCTCGGCGGCCGGTGGAAAGCGCTCGATCCCCTCGCGGCTGTTCAGCACCGCAGGCCGCGGGAACTTGACGAAGATTGGTTGAGTGAAGTGAGGATGGCGCAACATCAGCTCACCCTTGGGCAAGGTAGCGAGCTTGATCTTCGTCGCCGGCGAGATAGTCGCATATCCGGGTGTGGCCAGCTCGTCTCCATCCATTCGGCCGTAGATCCCGGTACCCGCATTCCCCACAACCCGGCGCTGCACCTGGGAGCGGAACTGCTGGGCGGAGAACAGGACCAAACCCAGATAGCGGCCACGCTCGGATAAATCGAGCAGCATCTTGCGAACATAGGTGTCCGGCCCATCGGCCGGCGCGTACTTGTTCAGCTCGTCCACGAAAACGACGACGTGGTCGACGCCGAGGTCCCGCCGCTCGAGATGCTCCCTCAGTTTGGAGACCACCCGGGCGAACACCAGATCCTGCGCCAACGGATCCAGCCCAGCAACATCGATGACGTGAACGCTGCGATCCGTGAAACGGCCCCAGGGCAAGTCGTTTGCCACGCCATCGTCGGTCACCAGTCCTTTGGACCGGGTGCTGATGTTGCTGAGTCGGTTGCGCACCTTCCGGATAGTGGCAATATGGTGGGTCCGCCAGACCTCCCCGCCTTTCCCCATTGCCTCCATGAAATCGAAAATTCGACGGAAGAACTCCTCCAGGTCGGCAAAACTTTGAACGAGGAACGGCCTGGATCGGAGTGTCTCATCGACGTACTCGCGTCCTACCACCCGTTCCGCAAGGAAGTCGATGAAAGCATCCGCCTTAGCGTCGATGTCGTCCCGGTTGAGTACCACTTCCGCGTAGTCCAGGACCTCTCGGAGACCCCACACAAGAGGCTGAGTGTTAGCGGCGAGCGCATCGTGGGTCCGCAGAGTATTGAGGTTCACTCCGTCCGGTTTCAGCGGCGCATAATACTGGACGTCTTCGAAAGGTTCCGGTCGCAGTCCCAGCCTGGAGTACTGGCGAAGGTCCTCCGCAGTCAGGGTCGCGGGCTGGTCAAGAAAGCAGAGATCTGGTCCTTTCACATTGAAACAGACCGCAGCCACCGTCCCTTTGTGCCGGGGGAAGGTCTGGAAGATGCTGCTCAGCAGGAATTCCACCGCGCTCGTCTTGGTGGCCAGTCCTGAAACGCCAGTGATGTTGAGATGAGCGGCCTCAGGTCCCAGCAGAAAGTCGCAATCCAGGTACACCGGGGCCTCCAGGCCTCCCGCCGCGTAGAGCCCAACCGGAGTGCCGGTGGCCCGCTCCCCGGAGGTATAGCTGTCCATCCGCAGGGCGAGGATTACATCGGTGTCACTCGCGAGCCAGACTGAGCCGAGCGGCACTGGCTGAAGGGGTTCCTCCGGGTTTTGACGAAGCACCGCCGCCGAATACAATCGGATTTCGGCCCGTGTGGTCGGCTCCAGTCCCGCGGCGACAGGATCCCCATCGGAACCGATGGAGGCATGCAGGGGCGAAACGAGATCGGAGTAGGCGAAACCATCGGTCACGACCCCGTAGACGACCCGATCACCTTCCTCTACTCGCACGATGGCTCCGATCCCAACCGGGGACTCCCGCGCGGTCCAGAAGTGGAACTGGTGCGGAGTCGAGGGCTTGAGCTCGGTCGCTACGACGCGGCCGATGGGGGGCGTTGCAGGAGGCATGGGAGAAATAAAGCCGTAAACAGTGAACAGTAAACAGTGAACCGAGAATCCATCGCATCTCGGTTCACCTTCACTCACTGCTCACGCTGTTTTAGATCGCAGGTACTGTTCCACGCTGTAGATGCCGTACAAAAGCCGGTCCCAGCGCCGATCGGGGAGGCTCAGAGGGGCCCGTTCGGCTAATAGCCATTGCGAGATGGCATCGGCAGTTTCGCTGGTTCCGTTGCGTGGGGATACCTCGACCCGGACCAGGCCATGGAGGAGATCTTTTCCTTCCCAGGGCCACAGCCGCAGCCCCCAGGCACATACCGGCGCCAACGATCTGGTCCGCGGTTGGTACACGGAGGACCGGTACCCTGGAGGAATCCGGAGATAGCGCTCGAGGTCGTCCCCGTCGAACGGGAGAATAGAATGACTCTTGGAGACCGCAACCATCCGGTCGTCCGCGCTCCACCGGGGACTCTCGGAAAGGGCACCATCAACCACCAGCCAGGCATCGCTCCTGGTTCGGTAGCGGTCCCCCACTGCCAGCTCCAGCGTACCTCGGGTGCGGTCGAGGGCCCGCGCAGCCTGCACCAAGTCCCGCACCGGGTGCGGGACCTCGTCGTCAGGCAAAGGAACCAAATCCAGGCCGTCGAGCACCGCACCGGCTCTGGCCAGTGCCGCAGGCCGGGCGAGCGCGAGGCCGCGCCGCTCCTCCAAGACGGTGTGCAGCTGCCGCCCCCGCCGCTCTCGCACCGCAGCGGCTATCTCAGCTACAAGGATCGGAGAGGCGCCCGCGTAGGCGACAACCTCAGATCTCTGAATGCCATCGAGGAAGGCCAGCGGTTCGGGATGCGAGTGGCCGGTACTCACCGGAAGACTCTTTAATCGACTGCCCTCCACCAGTCTGGCGAGCTGGATCGAGGCCTCCTCGACCCGTCCTCCACTGGAATCGGCAATCGTGCTTGCCGAGCTCAAGCCCCTGGCAGCGAGCGCCCTCCGGAGTGGATCAAGATTCATACGTCCCTCGCTCAGCGATCGAAAACGGTCCTGTACGCAGGCCTCTCGAGGGTTACAATTACAGAACAGGAGTCGTGCATCAAGGCGGGACGAGTTCCAGGCAAGCTTGCTGATAGGCGAGGCTAAAGTTCCGTGAACAAAAAGACACTCACCGCGACGGAGTCGCCGGCCACGTGGGGCGCCTACCCAGCCGAACGGTTGACGGAACTTCTCACATCTTTCTCCAGTCTCCGCACCAGCAATCGGATACTCATTGAGCAGATTCGCGGCTCAATCAGCGAGCTCCTTGAGTTGCGGAACAAGCTACGAGAAAAGCAGGCGGACCTGCCGGGCACTGACGCCAAGATGAGCCAGAGGGTCCTGAAGGAGCGGTTTCGGCTCACGAGACGTGAGCTCGAAGTGGCGCAGCTCCTGGCCAAAGGCCGGTCCAACCAGGCCATAGCTCGTGAGCTTAAGATCAGCGCTCACACCGCCCGCCACCATACCCAGCGGATCCTCTCCAAGCTGGAGGTGCATTCGCGGGGCGAAGCCGGCGCCAAAATCCGTGGTGGCTAGACGCAGCCTGCCATTGTGTCAGATTGATAGGCAGTTCAGCCTATCCTCCCGATCGTAATCCGTTCTCCGTGAGCAACGTCACCGACAGGTAAGTAGGTTGCCGGGCATCCTGACATTGTACTTACCCGGCGCAGCAATACGGTGTAAGTCGTCGGGTGCAATGCCAAGCTGAACGGTTTTGAAATGAAGGTGTTGGTGACGGGTGGTGCGGGCTTCATTGGCTCGCATCTTTGTGAGCGGCTGATTTCGCAAGGCCACGAGGTCGTCTGCCTGGACAACTTCTTTACAGGCCGGCGAGATAACATCCGTCATCTGCTCGATTACAGTCGATTCGAGCTGCTGCGCCACGACGTCTGCGAGCCGCTGCTGCTGCAGGTAGACCAGATCTACAACCTGGCCTGTCCCGCCTCGCCGGTGCACTACCAGTACAATCCCATCAAGACCGTGAAGTCGAACGTCATGGGCACTCTGAACATGCTGGTGCTGGCTCGCCGCGTGGGTGCCCGGATCCTCCAGGCGTCCACCTCAGAGGTCTATGGCGAGCCGCACGTGCACCCGCAACCGGAGAGCTACTGGGGGAACGTTAATCCCATCGGTCTCCGCTCCTGCTACGACGAGGGAAAGCGAGTGGCCGAGACGCTCATGATGGATTACCACCGGCAAAACAAGGTCGACACCCGTATCGCTCGGATTTTTAACACCTATGGCCCTCGCATGGCGGAGTCGGACGGGCGCGTCGTGTCCAATTTCATCGTCCAGGCGCTGAAAGGTGAGCCGCTCACGCTTTATGGAGATGGCAGCCAGACTCGCTCCTTCTGCTACGTAGATGATCTCGTCACCGGACTCATGCGTCTGATGGAAGCAGACGGACTGCACGAACCGGTCAATCTCGGCAACCCGGGGGAGTTCTCGATCCGTCAGCTGGCTGAGACCATCGCGGAGCTCTGTGGCGCCGCGCTGGCGATTGAACATCGTCCCCTGCCCCAGGACGATCCTACGCAGCGCCGCCCCGACATAACCCGGGCCAGGCAGCTCCTGGGCTGGCAACCCACCGTACACCTGCGCGAGGGCCTGGAGCGCACCATTCCCTACTTCGCTGAGCGGTTGAAGCGCTCCTCGAGACACCTCGCGAAGCACAACGGTCGGTTGGTCACCAGTGGCGATATCCCATTTGTGGAGCGCCGCCGAGCGTACAGCGAGGCGGCGACCTGGACCGACCGACACCGATCCTGACCTCGAACAATCGAGCGGGACATAGCATCAGCCCGCGCACACCAATGGGAGACGGATGGATGACCAATCATATCCTGATCACAGGCGGCGCCGGCTTCATCGGATCGCATCTTGCCGACGCCCTGCTGGCACGAGGGCATCGGGTGCGGGCGCTGGACAACCTTTCACCACAGGTCCACGGCACCGACGGGGCCAGGCCCGACTATCTCGACGAGGAGGTCGAACTAGTCCGCGGTGATGTGAGAGATCCGGATGTAGTCCGCCGCGCGCTTCAGGACATTGACGTGGTCTATCACCTCGCGGCCGCTGTCGGTGTCGGGCAGAGCATGTATGAGATTGCACACTACACAGCCGTAAACAACCTGGGGACCGCCGTCCTGCTGGAAGCTCTCGCCGCCCGTCCGGTTGCCCGTCTCGTCGTCGCCTCCAGCATGAGTCTGTACGGAGAAGGGCTGTATCACTGCCCCGACGGGTCGATCTGCGCAGGTGAGGAGCGGGACCTGGCCCAGTTACGGGCAGGTGAGTGGGAGGTGCGGAACGCGCGAGGCGAGGTGCTTGTCCCAGTCCCGACACCGGAAACCAAGCTGCCATCCCTCGCTTCGGTGTACGCCTTATCCAAGTTCGACCAGGAGCGAATGGCGCTGATGGTCGGACGCGCCTACGGCATCCCGACCACAGCCCTGCGATTCTTCAATGTGTTCGGCACTCGTCAGGCGCTTTCGAACCCCTACACGGGGGTGCTGGCGATCTTCGCGTCTCGACTGCTCAACGACAAGCCGCCTACGGTGTTCGAAGATGGGCGCCAACGGCGCGACTTTGTCAGTGTATATGACGTCGCCCAGGCCTGCTGTCTCGTCCTGGAGCAGCCCCAGTCTGCTGGCATGGTGTTCAACGTGGGCAGCGGTCGCTCCTACAGCATATCAGAGGTCGCGGAGCGGCTGGCCCGGGTAATGGGCAAGGAATACATCAGGCCAGAGGTCACCGGGAAGTACCGGGTGGGAGACATTCGGCACTGTTTTGCAGACATCTCGCTGGCCCGGGCAACACTGGGGTATGAGCCGAAAGTGCAATTGGAGGATGGACTCGAGGAGCTCGCCGCCTGGTTAGAAGGCCAGGTCGCAACAGACCGCGTGGAGGAGGCCAGTGCCGAATTGGCGGCTCGGGGACTCACCGTATGAGCCCGACACGTAGCCGGCAAGTACCCCACCCAGTCCTGATCACCGGCGGCTCAGGCTTCATCGGTACCAACCTGGCGCACAGACTCCTGAGCGCCGGTCGACGGGTCTTGCTCTTCGACAACCTGGCTCGCCCCGGTGTTGAGCAGAATCTCCGCTGGCTGCGCGACACCCATGGTGACTTGGTCGAGGTCATGATCGCCGATGTCAGGAATGCAGACGCCATCCACGAGGCGGTTCGGCAGTCCAGCCAGGTGTTCCACTTTGCCGCGCAGGTGGCGGTCACCACGAGTCTCACCGATCCCATCGAGGATTTCGAGGTGAACGCCAGGGGCACGCTCAATGTGCTGGAGGCCATTCGCGCGCAGCCCGCTCCGCCTCCCCTGGTCTTCACCTCGACCAATAAAGTTTACGGGGCGCTGACCGATGTGGAACTCAGGCGGCGAAGTCTCCGATACGAGCCCAGCGACCCGATGCTCCGGCAGACCGGGGTGAGTGAGAGTCGGCCGCTCGATTTCCACAGCCCCTACGGCTGCTCCAAGGGAACTGCGGATCAGTACGTGCTCGATTACGCGCGGACCTACGGAATTCCGTCCATTGTGTTCCGGATGAGCTGTATCTATGGAGCCCACCAGTTCGGTACCGAGGATCAAGGGTGGGTGGCGCATTTCCTCATCCAGGCTCTCGAGGGCCGCCCCATAACGTTGTACGGAGATGGTCGGCAGGTACGAGACATCCTATCAGTCGATGATCTCGTCGATGCGTTTATGCTCGCGCAGGAGCATATGACCTCGCACACAGGGCAGGCGTTCAACATCGGGGGAGGCCCCCGGAACACGATCAGCCTGCTCGAGTTGCTCGATCTTATCGGCGAGCTGCTGGGCCGGAAACCCCAGTTTGGTTTTGATGAGTGGCGGACCGGAGATCAGCGATACTACGTATCGGACACCCGGAGATTCGAGGCGGCAACCGGCTGGAAGCCTCGCACCAGTATCCAGGCTGGACTCGAACGCCTGCATCGGTGGCTGGTCGAATCACGATCGCCTGACGCTGCGATTGCCACGATCGGAGCAGCGCAAAGCCTGCAGCGCAAGGCAGCCGGTGCCAAACGCTAATGTGACCGCTTCGACCTGGCCGGCGACCATGACCATGCGTGCAGCAGTGATCACGGGGCCGGGGCAGAGTGAGATCGAACACCTCGCGCTCCCCGAGCCGGGTCCCGGAGAGGTGCGGATACGCCTGGAAGGCTCCGGCGTCTGCGGATCGAACCTGCCGATGTGGGAAGGCCGCCCCTGGTTCCAGTATCCGGCGGAGGCCGGAAGTCCTGGCCATGAGGGCTGGGGAGTGATCGACGCGATAGGAGACGGGGTCACCGGACTTACCGCGGGAGACCGGGTGGCGGCGCTCTCCTATCGGGCCTATGCGGAGTATGACATCGCTGCAGCGGAGGCGGTTGTGCCGCTTCCAGCCACTCTCGACGGGAAGTTCTTTCCTGGGGAGCCACTCGGCTGCGCGGTGAACATTTTCCGCCGCTCCGATATCCGACCGGGTCAAACGGTGGTCATCATCGGAATTGGCTTTCTGGGCGCGATTCTGACTCGTTTGGCCACCCGTGCCGGTGCCCGAGTGATCGCCATCTCACGGCGCTCGTATGCTCTCGATCTGGCACGCGAGCTCGGCGCCGACCTGGCATTGCCTCTCGAGGACCACCACAAGATCCTCGGACAGATCATGCAGCTGACCGGGGGCGAAGGTGCCGACCGCGTGATCGAGGCGATAGGCGCCCAGTGGCCGCTCGACCTAGCGACTGATCTGACGCGGATACGAGGTCGTCTGGTGATTGCCGGATATCATCAGGACGGGCCCCGACAGGTCAATATGCAGTTATGGAACTGGCGCGGGCTCGATGTGATCAATGCGCACGAGCGCGATCCTCAGGTATACGTCGAGGGGATTCGAGGAGCGGTGGAAGCTGTGTCGTCC